>JAYPLD010000088.1:4345-6359 GCA_038129265.1 Crocinitomicaceae bacterium | reverse complement strand
TATTTTTGGCCACAAAAGGATTGTCTATCTACTTCAGTAATTTTAATGTTTATAACAAAATATATGGTTCCATAGGTTCTCTACTTATTAGCCTAATATGGCTAAATGTGGTAAGCTATGTACTTATCATTGGCTTTGAACTCTATACAAAAGCCAGTGAAATCAAGAAGAGATACAGTTCAGACCTAAAGTCCTAACATATCATCTTTCAGGCTATCGTCAGCTGGATTTCCACCCAACCAAATTCCAAACAAAGCTTGTTTAAAAGGTAGTCCAGAAAATTTACCTCTTTCTTTTCCATTTTTATACAGATAAACAGCATCTCCAGCATGGTAATTCAGCAGTATTTCATCTCCTTCTACAAATTCATCACTCAGGTATTTTTTGAAATTAGCCACATCCTCAGGGGATGATTTTCCAGCTGTGGTATTTTTGAATCCATCCTCTAACGCTTCGATAAAACGTTCTCTAGTTACCATGGATGATACAATGACTATTCTAATACCCATTTCTTCATCAGCCATAATCACTTTATCTGCATCATTTGTATTTGCTTTTACATATAGTGCTCCCACATATAGATCAAGAAAACCATACTTTTCTCTTAGTCCACCACCATTTAGAACGGTATTTTGATTATTGATGGACATAGCAGTAGCAAAGGAAACGTCTTCAATTTCTTTAGTTTGTGCATCCATAGTATAACTGGAAGCTATCATCATAGCAATAAGGAAGGTTTTAAAAATTTTCATGTTTTTTTAATTAATATTTTGAATTAGTCTAATTTAAATGAAATTTTTAGGATTTCACAACACTAAAACAAATCTAATGCCAAGATTTTACGTACCATCAATAGAAAATGAAGAATTAGAACTCTCTGAATTAGATTCTAAGCACGCTATACGTGTGTTAAGATTAAAAGAGGGTGATGATATTTCCATTATGGATGGAAAGGGAATTATAGCTGAAGGAGTGATAATAGATGATCATGTGAAAAAGACCAAAATCAAGGTCAACAAAGCTGATTTTTATGACCCCCCTTTAAAATTGATTTTAGCGTTCTCTCCTACTAAAAGCAATGACCGTAATGAATGGATTGTAGAGAAAGGAACCGAACTAGGCATGACGGATTGTTATCCTATTTTTACTCATCATTCAGAGCGCAGAAAATGGAATACAGATCGTATGCAAAAAATTGCGGTCTCGGCCATGAAACAATCTGGAAATCCGTGGCTACCTCAACTTCATAAAGCCCAGACTTTTGATGATTTTATAACTACTGTTCCATTTGATGGAGTAAAGATAATGGCACATTGTGGTGAGGAACAAAAAACACGTTTAAGTGAATTAGCCAATCCGCTAAAAAACCAACTGATCCTAATAGGTCCCGAAGGTGATTTTTCAATCGAAGAAATTGAAAAAGCAAAACAGCATAACTTCCAATTTGTAGATCTTGGTGATTTAACGCTAAGAACCGAAACTGCTTGTATTACGGCACTTAGTGTAATGAAACTAGGTTAATCCAATACTAAATTCCCGTATAGTTTTGAGGCGTAATTTGATGTAACTCCTCTTTTAAAGAAGGAGAAATATCTAGATTGGAAATAAACGTTTTGATGGACGCTGCGGTAATATGCTCATTACTTCTAGTCAAATCTTTCAACATTTCGTAAGGATTGGGAATACCTTCTCTTCTTAGAATAGTTTGTATAGCTTCAGCCACTACCGCCCAATTATCTTCTAAATCTTGTTGTAGAGCTGACTCATTTAATAATAACTTACCTAATCCCTTTTGAATGGAAGATAAGGCAATAACACCATGCCCAATGGGTACACCAATGTTTCGCAACACTGTACTATCAGTTAAGTCTCGTTGTAATCGGCTGATTGGTAATTTAGCGCTTAGGTGTTCAAATACGGCATTAGCTAACCCTAGATTTCCTTCTGCATTTTCAAAATCAATTGGATTCACCTTGTGTGGCATGGCTGAGGATCCTACTTCTCCCTTCTTTAT
>JAYPLD010000088.1:0-4245 GCA_038129265.1 Crocinitomicaceae bacterium | reverse complement strand
AATTTACCAGCATACGTCACCCCTTTTAACAACTTCATTTGTTCTTCTAATCGTTCTACAAACACATGAATTTCTTTTCCTAACCTAGTAGGAGATGCAGGTTGACCATGAGTTTTGGCTAACATGGGAATATGAGACCATTCCTTTGCTAAAGAGGAAAGGCTATTGATCAACTCATTGATAGAAGGAAAATAGGTTTCCTCCATGCAGTCTTTGAGTGACATCGGAATTGCCGTATTGTTGATGTCCTGAGAAGTTAAACCAAAGTGAATAAACTCTTTGGATGCTCCCCAAATGGAATCCTCCATTTTTTCTTTGATGAAATACTCAACCGCTTTTACATCATGGTTGGTTACTTTTTCAATTTCCTTCACCCTCTTTGCATCATCGTCATTGAAGTTTTGGTACAACAACCTTAAGGCATCAAACTGATTACGATCCACTTTTTCTAGCTGTGGTAAAGAAGATTCGCATAATGCAATAAAATACTCTACTTCCACCTTAATTCTATACTTAATTAAGGATGCCTCAGAAAAATATTGGGCTAAATTTTCTGTCTTACTTTGGTATCTACCATCTATGGGACTTATAGCGTGTATGGAATCAGGCATGGATTTTGATTTAGGGTTACAAATTTAACAATATGAACTACACATCACCACTTTTATCAATTCATATTATATTTATTTAAAAATGGATTCATTCAAATCATGATAAAGGATTTCACCCTTGGTATTCGTTCCTATTTAGAAGCCTGGAAATTTCTTTTTAGAAAACATTTTTGGTGGTATGCTTTAATACCTTTAGTAGTGTTTTTAGGCATTTTTTACTTAGGAAACCTACTGAAAGATGTAAACTACTTTTACCTACCTCATAAAGATGATGGCATGGGCATAAGTATAGCCTTCTATTTTTTAGATGGTATTATTCTACTGATTGCATTTGCGCTACTCAATTTCACCCGGTACATCATGTTGGCACTGGTATCACCCGTTCTATCCATCGTATCCCAACGAACGGAGAAGTTATTGAACGACAAAAAATATGGCTTTTCGTTTCGTCAAATTTTAAGAGATGTAAAACGGGCATTAAAACTCATATCTAGAAATTTGATTGTGGAAGCCTTAACCATTTTGGGCATTATAGCTCTTTTTTGGTTGATTAATTTCTTGGTGGATGGATACGAAACCATCTTGAATGCGATAGAAAATACTTTCATTATTGTCATTGCCTTTTATTATTATGGGTTTTCCTTCATGGACTACAATCTTGAACGATGGAAAATCGATGAAAAAGAAAGTGTGAAATTTGTGAGAAAGCACAAAGGGTTGGCATTAGCTATAGGGGCTGTTTTTACACCCATATTTCACTACCTTAATCAATTTATATCCTCATATAGTCAAACTACAGCCAATGATTATGAGTTTTTAGTGATTGTATTTTTGTGTGCGCTAATTAGTGCGTTATTACCCATTTGGTCAATGGTGGCTAGTACCCTAGCTATGGAAAAAATCACTTATTTGGATGATAATTCTCCTAAAATTGAAGAAAATCCTTAATTTTAGTTCAGTGAAAAGTCCAACATCATTTTATAGAATTTTAATTTCTTTTTTGTTTTTGACAGGACCTATTATCGCAATAAGTCAGGAAAATAGTTTTTTTGAAAAAACTAAAATTCAACATAAAATAAATGAAGCACGTCATAACTTCATTCAAGGCAATGTGAAATCAGCTTTATTAAATTACAAGGAAGCAATAGCACTAAATCCATCTAGTGTAAAAGCCGAATATGGGCTAGCAGAATGTTATTATAAACTTCAAAATTACAAGAAGGCCAAATTTCATGCTGAAAAAGCATACCAAGCAGATCCTAAAGTAGATGATGATATACTGTACTTATTGGGAAGGGCGTATTTTAGGCTAAATGAACTCACAAAAGCAAAACAAAAATTGAGTCAATTTAAAGAAATGACGAAATCAAAATCCAAACTTGAAGATTATGGTGTAGACCTAAAATTGGCTCAAATTACATATGCTGAAACAGCAAAAGAGAACGAAAAGATTGTGATTGAGAACATGGGAAATATACTCAACTCAAGTGCACCTGAATTTGCTCCTGCTATCAGCAACGATGGGAAATATCTACTATTCACTTCAAGAAGAGCAGATACTAAGGGTGGTGGAATTGATCATTATTTTGACCACAATTACTTCTCAGATATGTATCTTTCAAAATGGGATCCTAACACCAAGTCATGGTCTGAACCATCTAACCTACTCGGGAAAATAAATACAGAATTTCACGATGGAAATTTGAGTTTTACTGCTGATAATTCTATACTTATCTACCGAAATATTTACAACGTCACGAGAAGCGGTGACATCTACCAATCCTCTTACAGTGGAGACGGTAATTGGGGTACTCCTAAACCCATACTACATCGAGATAAAGCCATTAGCCATAAAATAAACTCCTCGTACTTTGAAAGTTCTGCAAGCATGACTGCAGATGAAAAATTCATCTATTTTGTCTCTGAAAGACCAACTGGAAAAGGACAAACCGACATTTATTACGTAGAGAAAAACGGTAAATCCTATTCTGAACCCGTCCCCGTGGGAGATCATATCAATACCGCTGGAGATGAAAAATGCGTATTCATTCACCCCTCTGGAAAGGTGCTGTTTTTTACCTCAAATGGAAGAAATGAAAGTATGGGAAGTTATGATATTTACTATTGTACCAAAGATGAAAAGGGACAATGGAATAATCCAGTCAACATGGGTGCCCCTATCAACACTTCATTAGAAGAAAAAACAATTAACGTCTCTAAAGATGGAAAAACAGCATACGTAGGTGCTTATTATGATATCAAAAATCAAGGGGATGCGGACTTGTACCAGATTGATATCTCTTCTTTTAACTTTAATGTAGAATAACATCCTCATGAAAAAAATCACTTTGACACTTTGCTTATGGCTTACGTTTTCTATGTCCTTTACTCAGGATAATCAAGATTACACCAACGGAAATCAATATGTTATTTCTAGATATGACGGAGGCGAATATATTGGTGAAATCATTTCTGACGATGGTAGAGAAATCTTAATTATTACGCAGTCGATAGGTAAAATATATATCCGAAAATCAATGATCTCCAGCATAAAAAAAATCGAAAATGGGGAAATATCCTACGATGAAGATTACAAAGCTACTGGACCATTTACCACAAGGTATTATTTTACGAACAACGCATTACCAATTAAGAAAAATGAAAATTATGCCATGATTAATCTTTTTGGTCCAGAAATTCAACTTTCTGTAACGAATAGCACATCCGTTGGAATTATGGCCTCTTGGATAGCAAGCCCTATTGGAGTTGTATTAAAACAACAATTGCTTTCTAAAAATACGTTTCATCTTTCATTGGGTACGATTATGGGAACCTCAGGCTACATCGAACAGGGAAGTATTTTTGGAGGATTACACTGGCTAACCGCTACTTTTGGAGATCGATCGACTAACATCAGCTTTTCTGGTGGGGTGGGATACATGAAATGGCCAAGTGCACAAAACTCTTCCATTATGAATAATCAAAGAAGGATCGGAGAAAATTACGGATATGATTTCAACGATGAGACTCACCCATACTATGTGCCTGACAATCCATATGATACTACGACCACATCATACAACTCAACTTGGGGATGGGGTGGATATTATGGGTATGACCGAAGAGAACAAGCCCTTCGTGACGAATTATATACTACTAACTATTATTCCAATTTTAATACGGAAATATTTCAATTCAAAGATTTTCAACTGGCCAGTCTATTTAGTATTTCTGCCATCACTCCTATTGGTAAAAAAGCCAGTTTTATTTTTGATTCTATGATCATTAGTCGAAATAAGAAACAGTTGAGGTATACCGGAGAAAGAGAAGTGGACATAGATTATACCGTTTATAATACAATGACAGGATTAGATGACCAATATGATCAAACTATTTTAGTAGGAACTGATCCAGTTATTTCAGACGACACTTATAATCATACCACGCTAATTTTTATGCCCGCAGTTCGATTCAGTAAAAGTTTTGAAAAGGCATTTCAGATATCGCTTGCTGGTTTTATTGACATTCATGAACTGAATGGTACTATTTCAGCCCCAGTTCCTACCATTTCTTGGTTAAGGAAATTCTAGTTTTTCAACAATTCCAATCTAAGCATGTTAAGTACAGATAATGA
>JAYPLD010000087.1:4941-6400 GCA_038129265.1 Crocinitomicaceae bacterium | reverse complement strand
CTCAACGTTGGATTGATCCTTACCCTAATTCTATTCACTTACACGAATTGGCAATACCGATATAAAAAGGAAAAAAAGACGCTCATTAAAAAAGTACAATACATCACGCAAGACGAAATGGACTATTTTTCGGTTAACTGGAATTTCATGAAAGATAAGTTTCAACTCAAATACAGGTCTATTATTCGAACTATTGATGAATACTTTTTTTTAACTGAACATGAGAAAAAATACGCCTTTATTGATTACCTCAAATTGGATCCTGATGAATTAGCAGAATCCATGAACGTATCCAAACGAACCATTGAAACCAATTTTTACCGTGTGAGAAAAAAACTAAAAATGAATAATATTGATTATCGTTCCCTAAAACAACAGGAAGGAAATTAAGACGGCTTATTTGGGTGGTATATGGGAATTTTTCTACATTTGAGCCCAAATTTTAAGGGATGGAAGTCAATAAAGCAGATTTACTGAAAAATATCCAAAATTTCATTGGAGCCGAGAACGACCTTGCTATTAAGGAAGCACAACATCAAATTGGCATCTTTAAAGCGGTTTATGAACAAGAAGTAGAAGCCTACGAAAAGCTGGAAGAAAAGGAAGATACACCTAATCCTGCTGAGGAAGAATTGAATGTAGCCATCCAAGAAGCCATAGCCTCCTTTGAAAAAAACGAAGCCAAAAAAGCGGCTGAAAAAGAAAAGGGTGAAAAAGCAAACCTAAAATTAAAAGAAACCCTGCTAAAAGATTTTGAAGCTCTTATTAATGACAAAGAGAAATTAGCAGAACTGGCTAACGGCATCAAAGGCATTCGTGAAAAGTGGAACGACATTGGTGATATTCCTGAAAAATTTCAGCAAAAGATTCAAAAAGAATACAGCCGACTCAACGAAGCTTTTAATTACAACTTTAACATCTATAAAGAGTTAAAAGAAAACGATCTTAAGCGAAACTATTCCTTAAAAAACCAAGTGATTCATGAACTAAAGACCCTTAGTACACTGAAAGATATTGGCAAGCTTCGAATTGAACTCAAGGTATTGCAAAACAAATGGGAAGAGATTGGCCCCACTTTTAAAGAGCACTGGGAAAACATTAAAAAAGAATATTGGGAAGAAGTACATACTATTCAGCATAGAATCAATGATTACTATGTACAACTAAAATCTAATCTTAAAGAAAACCTAGCGAAAAAGAAAACCCTTATTGAAAAGGCTAAAGAACTGGGAAGCATACTCCCCGAAGATGCTAAATCATGGGAATCCAAAACGCAAAAGTTTAAAAACTTGCAAGAGGAATGGAAAAAAGCAGGTCCTGTTGCCAAAAACATCAGTGATGAAGTATGGAATGAGTTTCGTTCCCATTTTGACAACTTCTTTGAAAAGCGAAATTCATTTTTAAATACCGAAAAGAAAAAGTGGAAAGCCAATGCAGATGCGAAGCAAGCCATTGTAGA
>JAYPLD010000087.1:3740-4841 GCA_038129265.1 Crocinitomicaceae bacterium | reverse complement strand
GAGGAACTTAAAAAGTTAAGAGACGCTTATCGTCAAAAATAATTCTACCTTTCCTTTTATTATGAACGAAACTGAACTGAAAGAGCTTGAAATGCCGCTAATTACCGATGATGCCGTTGTACTCGGTTTATTGGTTTCCTGCCTCGCTCTTATATTTTACACCTCCAACCTAAAATCGCTCAAAGGGTTTTACAAGTTTGTTCCTGCTCTTTTGCTGTGTTATCTACTCCCCTCTTTACTGAGTACTTTCGGTGTGATATCACCCAAAGTATCGGGATTATGGCCCGTAGCTAAAAACTATTTTTTACCTGCTTCATTAATTTTAATGACCCTAAGTACCGATTTAAAAGGGATTGTTCGACTTGGACCCAAAGCGTTGATCATGTTTTTTACCGCTACAGTGGGTATTGTAGTTGGAGGTCCCATCGCGATTCTGATAACAGCTCTATTCTCTCCAGAAACAGTTGGGGGATTGGACTTTGATGCCGCATGGAGAGGACTTGCCACCCTAGCTGGGAGTTGGATTGGAGGAGGAGCCAATCAAACGGCTATGTTGGAGCTATATCAATATAACCCGTCAAAATATGGAGCCATGATTACCGTTGATATTGTGGTAGCTAATATTTGGATGGCTTTAATCTTGTTAGGAGCAGGAAAGTCAGCTAAAATTGACCGTTGGCTTAAAGCCGATTCTAGTGCTATTGATAACTTGAAAGACAAAATGGAAAACTACAGCAGTACGGTAGAAAAAAACACTACGTTTCAAGATCTCATTAAAATTGCTGCTATCGCCCTAGGAGGGGTAGGATTATCGCATTTCTTGGGTAGTTTCCTGGTAAAAATAGGAGATGTTATCCCCTACTTTGCCGATACGGTACTGACCAGTCATTTCTTTTGGGTTGTAGTTATTGCCACCACCTTTGGGTTGTCCTTGTCCTTTTCTAAACTCAGATCGCTTGAGGGAGCTGGGGCTTCCAAAATAGGTAGTGTATTTATCTATTTATTGGTAGCTATAATAGGCATGAAAATGGATATTACTAAAGCGTTAGAAGAACCATTACTCATTGTAGTGGGCTTAATTTGGATGGCTTTTCATGTGGG
>JAYPLD010000087.1:1960-3640 GCA_038129265.1 Crocinitomicaceae bacterium | reverse complement strand
TTGTCTTTTAAGGCGTTAAAAATTCCTTACAAATTCACCATCAAAAAACAGTGGTTTCGTTTTCCATTTAACCTCATCATTAAACCTATTGGTGGTTTACCTATTGACACGAAAGGCAATTCTCAAAAAGGAATCAGTAACGTAGATACCATGGCCAGTTTTTTCAGCTTAAAAGATAAGTTTGTCATGGCCATCACCCCCGAAGGAACAAGGTCTTTAAGAAAAGAATGGAAAAGTGGTTTTTATCATGTAGCCAAGAAAGCCAATGTGCCCATTTGCTTAGCCTACCTAGATTATAAAAATAAAATTGCTGGTGTGGGTAAGGTCATTTTCCCAACAGACAACATGGCTGCAGACATGAAAGCAATTATGGATTTTTACAAAGGAATTGTAGCCAAATTTCCTCACAACTTTAGTACGGATTTACGATATTCCTAAGTTGTTTTTTTGATAAAACTTACTCATGCAAATGACGTGAGGAAAGCTCACACAAGACAGAAAAACTAAAAAAAGTGCTGCATTTACTTCTAAGCTGTTTTCAAGCTTCACAAAAAGTAACCAATACAAGAAGATGGCACCTAAGTTAAACGGTAGGGCTTGGGTATACATTTTTAGGTGTGACCACTTTAAATTGGTTTTTAAATTATTCCATCCTGTTAGGCTATGATGAAAGATAAAATAAAGACCAAATGCTACCAGTAACCCTACGTTTTGAGCCAATAATAAAAAAGCAAGCAAACCAAGCCAATTCCATTTTTTATAAACCAAAGCAACAACTGTTGGCCATAACAGTAACGCATACGACCAAATGTCAATATCATTAACCATTGGAAGAGGTTGAACTCCAATTATAGAAAGGATGTAATTGAATTCATTGAAATGCGTACCAAATAAAAAAGCAAGAAGCGATACTCCCCAACCAAAAGCTAATAACGAATTTGAAAATCCCCAATTTTTAACATCTGTTTGACCGAAATGCCAAGCAGAATAAATCAGAAATATCAGTAAACCAGCCGTAGGGAAAATGTACCACACTAAAAATATAGGAAGCATTAATCCTAAATAAGAAAAGATGAACTTAAAGGTTACTTTTTTTTCAGCAAATAAGCCTTCTGTTAAGTGATCTAACGCTCCATGCGGAATACCAACAAGCAATAAGCCTGAAACCAAAACATATACATCAAATGAACTGAAAAACACTTGGTTGACCCTAAATTGATCTTGCCCCAAAAGGGCATATAGACACATAAACAATAAAGGTAAAACCCATTTCATTTTCCAAAACAACCATACTGCAGTTGCCTTTAAAAATGAACCTATTTGAAGTTGAGTAAACATGGATAAGTCTTCTCCAAAAGAAGATTTTTCATCCAAAAATTTTAATACAAAATTAGGTGAACGCACGTTGAATAAACGTTCAAATATAGGTTTACCCTTCAGGGGCCAAAGGGTTAAAATAATAAGCAATAATTGATCATAAAACAAAAAGCGAGGATTGGCCTTAAATGAAACGTTTTTCAACTTTCCATTGGCACATATTTGCTTAGCATGCTTATGCATGTTTTTAAATGCATATCCCGTACTCGGTTTCACACTTCCGCCCCTTGTACCTATGTTAACCCATTTATCTTTTTTACTTTTTTTAGGCAATAAAGAGCTCATGGGAATTACACCTTGTTC
>JAYPLD010000087.1:0-1860 GCA_038129265.1 Crocinitomicaceae bacterium | reverse complement strand
AATTTTTAGTCCATAAAAAGACTGTGAAATGTAATATGGATTATTCTTTATTGTACTAAAATCTGGTGGTCTACTATCAAATATCCAGTCACTGCTAATTTGTTGTGTTTCAGTGGAAATTTGATAGGCTTCTTGCTTGACAATTTTTTCCACTTTTCCAGCTACCATTTCAATATTAAACTTATCTACTATAGCCCTTGTAGCATCATATAAGTCCAAGCTATTGATGTGGTAGTATTGTAGAGGACTAATCGGTGTTTTTTGGTTGTTGTTGATTTGAATATGTGTCCAGTTATGGCTGATTAAATCTTGATGATCCAATAAAATATCATCTTCTTTTTGAGCCCAAAAACAAAACGTTTTGTCATTTTCTTTTTTGGTGCTTGGATCAATTATGGCAACACGATTATTACTCAACAGCCCATGCTTTTCCATCTCTTTTAAAAGAAGGCAAGTACTAGCACCCCAACCTGCAAAGACGATATCAAAATGTGAATGTTGAATGGGCATAGAATTTGATAAACAAGATACACATTATTGCATTACTCCTCACATGAATGTATTTGAATATATTTGAGAAAATTTAATTATGAGATTTCCCTTTTTATTTTTCACTTTATTAATCACATCCACATCTCTTTTTAGTCAAGAAGTAAAAAAAGAATTGACGCTAGAAGATGCTGTTCTTGGATATTACAAAGGACTTTACCCAGATAATTTATACGGTTTAGATTGGACTTCAACAAATTCATTATACCGAAAAGAAAAAGATGCCCTTATTCTTTATCAACCTACCAAAAAAGGAACCAAAAAGCTTTACCGTAAAGATTTAAAAATCAATACAGATTTAGAAAAAATAAGAAGATTAACTTTTGAAAATGAAAAGGCATTTCATTATGTACATCAAGGAGCATGTTATGCTAAAACGAAAAACGGTGAAATCACTTATAGCTACCCCAAAGAGGCAGAAAACGTAACCTTAAGTCCAACTAAGAAACAACTAGCTTACACCATAAAAAATAATCTATATCTAGCTCATTCATTGGATTCTGCAGAAGCCATCACTAACCATGTTGATCCAAATTTTGTAGCTGGTCAATCGATTCATCGAAATGAATTTGGAATTAAAAATGGTATTTTTTGGAGTAACAACGGAGCGTTAGTAGCCTTTTATGAAAAGGACGAAACCGATGTGCACGATTATCCTTTACTCAATATCAATCAAACTCCTGGAACATTAGCGTCTGTTAAATACCCTATGGCCGGACAGCCTAGTGAATATGGAAAAGTTGGTGTATATAATACGATGAGTAAAACGCTTATTTATCTTCAAACCGTGCATGAAAAGGATGATTATGTGACTAATCTTACTTGGAGTCCAGACGATGAATTCATATACATAGCTGAACTGAACAGGGACCAAAATCACATGAAGTGGGCTCAATACGATGTAAAAACAGGAAAACGAATCAAAACCATCTTTGAAGAAAAAAATGATAAGTGGGTAGAACCAGAATATCCTTTGTATTTTATTCCTGAAAAAAAGGATGAATTCATCGCATTTAGTGAACGAGATGGATTTATGAATTTATATCGTTACAACACGAATGGTAAGCTCCTTAATCAAGTCACCAAAAATAAATGGGTAACCACAGCTTTATTAGCTGTAAAAGAAAACACCGTATTCTTTCAGGGTACCGGAGAAGACCCTAGAGAACTACATACTTATTCCATTCAATTAGATGGAACTGGATTACGAAAAATCACCTCTAAACCAGGTGTTCATCAAACTAAACTAAGTCCAAATGGTCGTTATCTTCTAGACCAATTCTCCAACTTAGAAAATCCGGGAACTACGCA
>JAYPLD010000086.1:3312-6610 GCA_038129265.1 Crocinitomicaceae bacterium | reverse complement strand
GTTAGATAGTGTTAATTTGACACTAATATATAAAATTATATCAAAAATGAAACAATAGTTGAATTCTAAGAATTAAAAATTGATAATAAAATTATTAGTCCACAAGCAAAATGTTATCTCAATTATAGCTAGCTGGGGTTTATTCTTTATTGATAAAATTTTCTAGATCTTAGATATTGGAAAAGACTTACTAAATTTTGAAGAATTTATTTTCAATACGTATTTTCCAGGCTTAAGATTAGATAAATTTAAACGTTGAGTAGTTTGGGGATTTAGCACCATTCGACCATACAAGTCATAAATGAAAATCTCTACTTTTTCATTAGGATTTAACTGCGTAATATTAAGCTCATTCCCAACAGGATTAGGGTAAATCTGAATTTCATCATCGCAATCCTGACATAATGCTACATTACTAACCAAATAACAGGCAGTTGTGTCTACGCAATTATTGTAAGAAATTTCAGCTGCATAATTACCATTTACCGATGCCGTAAAATCAGCATTTGTCTGGCCAACCACAGCTGCAAAAGAATTATCACAATCGAGCCACTGATAGGTTGCATTCAATTGATTTGCCGATAAAGTCGGTGAATTGTCTGTAACACTAAGGTCAATGTTATTTACCGTTAGATCTAAATAAACCACACTATCACAACCATTTGAAGCATTCAATGTGTAAGATGGTAAAGATGTAGTTGAAAAATAGGTTTGTCCGTCAATCCATGTAAATGGACCACAATTTGTAATTGTTTCTGTAGAAGAAATTGCAGGTGGTTCAGTTATCTGAATAGCTGAACTATCCATACATCCATTAGCGTCATACACATTTAAAAAATAGGTAAATGCAGGAATACCTACATTGTCTACAAAAGGAACACCATTACTCCAAATGTATGTGTAAGGAGGCGTGCCTCCTGTAACGTTAGGATATATTGCTCCATCTATTCCTCCATTACATGTTACATGGTTAACCGTATATGTATTCAAAAGTGGGAGTGGTTCATTAACCAATAAAGAAAGAGACTCTGAACACCCATTAACATCAGCTACTACTATGTTGTATATTCCTGCTGTTAAAGTGTTCTGAAAGGAGCCGTTCAAACCATTACTCCAAGTATAGGTATAGGGCGTATTTCCTCCACTTGTTGAAATGGAAATAACTCCATCATTATAACCATAACAAGATGCATTTGTGACTTGTGTCGTATTTGAAAAACTCCCGCAAGAATTAGGATAAATCGTAAAGTTTGAGAGATAAATTTGATCTCCCGAAGAGTTAGATGCGTTATTCGTTACGTTGTAAGCATAGTAAAAAGTGATAGGCCCCACATTGGTTGCAGGAGCCGTCCAATCAAATGACCAATTTGTTAAACTGGTTCCTGGTGCTTTATGCGTAATGTAAGATCTGTTATTTCCAGAAATTAGTTTGGTATTATTTGCATCTGTAACTGTTAAATTACCTGCATTCGAATTCGAAATGGAATCTAAAGCAACAATTTGGAATCCATTTTTTGCAGAACCGTTTTGAATATCCAATGTAAAATTATACGTATTACCTGGAATATATTCATTATTACCAGAACTCGTTAGTGTGGAAGTGGCTAAACCGCTGTTTACCATACCAGCATGACACTGAGTACAATTTCCTTCTCCAGGTGCACCCGTTTTTCCTGCTGGTGAACCGCCAGTGTAAAAAAATGACGCATTGTATTTACCTAATAAAATGTGGGGGTTTTCTACGTTTAATATTTGAAAAAATAGAAATACAAAAATAATTAGAGCATTAACCAAGAAAAAACTTTTGTTTTTATGTGCTTTCATATAATTGATAAATTTACCATAATTCCTAAATTAATCTATTCGTGATTAAAAAATACATCTTTACCCTATCTAAACTAACGGCTATTAGTTTACTGATTTTAGTCTCTTTTTCAAGATGTACAGAGAATGAAATTAAGGTCAAAAATATTAATATCTTACCTCTTCCTAAAGAAATTAAATTACAAAATGGATTTTTATTAATTCAAAACTCCTTCTCCATTGATGCTGACCGTATTTTTGAGAAGGAACATGAGCTGCTAAAAACAGCATTGACAACTGAGTTCAATTTAATTGAAAATCAAAATTCAAGATTAATTCAGCTTTCTAGGGATGAGTCTTATGACCCTGATGAATATGTACTATCCATAAATAAAAACAACATTACAATTAAAGCTTCAAATCCAAGAGGGATTTTTTATGGAACACGAAGTCTAATTCAATTAATGGAGATGAATAAAAATCAACATGAAATTCGTCTCCCAATTTGTGAAATCAAAGATTGGCCTTCTTTTAAACACCGAGGAATGCTTATGGACTGTTGTAGGCACTTTTTTGATAAAGAGGTGATTAAAAAATACATTGATTTGTTGGCCTATTTTAAAATGAACACATTGCATTGGCACCTTACAGAAGATCAAGGGTGGAGAATTGAAATAGAAAAATACCCATTACTCACTGAAATTGGAAGTAAAAGGAAAGATAGTACTGGAATTTATGAGGGTTATTATACCAAAAAAGATATAAAAGAAATTATTGATTATGCTGCGAAAAGACACATCAATATTATTCCTGAAATAGAGTTTCCAGGTCATTCTCAAGCTGCGATCGCATCCTATCCACAACTTTCATGCACAGGAAATCCAATTGATGTAGCCACTGATTGGGGTGTTTTTAAAGATATTTATTGTGCTGGAAATGATTCGGTGTATACGTTTATGGAAGATGTATTGGGAGAGGTTATTGAATTATTCCCTAGTCCCTACATTCATATTGGTGGAGATGAAGCCCCAAAAACAAGATGGGAAAATTGCCCCAAATGTCAAAAAAGAATAAAAGACGAAAACTTAAAAGATGAGCATGAACTTCAAAGCTATTTCATTAAAAGAATTGAAAAATATTTAAACAGCAAAGGGAAAATATTAATCGGCTGGGATGAAATACTAGAAGGTGGGTTAGCAAAAAATGCCATTGTTCAATCTTGGAGAGGAATGAATGGCGGAATAGAAGCGGCTAAACATGGAAATAAGGTGATTATGTCCCCTACCTCACATGCTTATTTTGATTACTCTATAAAAACTACCGATCTAAAAAAAGTATATGAATTTGATCCCATCCCAAATGAACTGGATTCTATTCAACAAAAACTCATATTAGGTGGTGAATGCAATCTATGGTCAGAACATATTCCTAATGAGGATCAGCTTGACAAGATGGCTTTTCCAAGATTACTGGCCATGGCTGAAGTGTTGTGGAG
>JAYPLD010000086.1:0-3212 GCA_038129265.1 Crocinitomicaceae bacterium | reverse complement strand
AGTGGACAACTTAGCATTATAGCTAAAAAGGATAAAAAAACATATGGAGATCCAGTAGTTCAACACATTCAACTTCACCAGGGGTTATTCAAAAAAGTAAATTATAACACCAACTATTCTGACTATTATAAAGCTAACCATGAATTAACCCTATTAGATGGACAATTGGGTAGTATAGAATTCAGAGATGGGGATTGGCAGGGGTTTTGGAACACCCATATTGACATCACGATTGACCTAGAAAAGGAAACTCTATTTGATACTTTAAGCGTTCATTTTTATCAGTATATTAATTCTTGGATTTTCTCCCCCATCGAAATCGCTTTTCATGTTTCTAATGATAGTGTTAACTGGACCCATTTAGGAACTATTAAAAAAGAAGAGCACCTTTCAAAAAGAGGAAAGATAATAGATAAATTCTCCATTTTCAATAGCTCAAAAAAACCATACCGGTATATCAATTTAGTGGCAACTCCACTAAAGGTTATCCCAGATTGGCATGAAGCAGCAGGTAATTCAACTTGGTTGTTTGTTGACGAAATTATAGTGAAATGAAAATAGAATTTTGTGTTACATCCATTGAAGGAGCAGTTGCCGCTGAGCAGTTTAAGGCAGACAGAATAGAACTATGCAGTAGACTTGATCTAGATGGACTTACACCATCCTTAAATTTAATACAGCAATGTAGATCAGCATACAAGGGAGAAATACACATCATGATTAGGCCTGAGGATGGTCCTTTTATTTGTAATGACAGCATGTTGAACAAGATGCAAAATAGTATTGTGAAATCAGCAGAATTGGGAATTAACGGAATTGTATTTGGATTGTTAACCAATAAAAATGAAGTCAATTTAAAAGCTACAGCGTTATTAGTTGAAATGGCTAAAAGATATCATTTGGAAACCACCTTCCATAGGGCTTTTGACTACCTAACAGATCCTATCGTATCAGTTAAACAACTTCATGATTTAGGTATAAACCGAATTCTTTGTTCAGGTAGTAACACCAATGTGGAAAAAGGGATACAGTTGCTAAAAAAACTAAAAATAACAGCACAAAATGATATTGAAATTATGGCTGGCGGAGGAGTAAATCAGTATAATGCACACATACTTCAACAAATTGGTTTAGATGCCATTCATTTTAGTATTCACAACAATAAAGACAACACCCCCGTGTATAACGAAGTAAATGAAGAAAAAATTAAATCCATTTTACGTGCGCTGGAATATTAGATATACGGCTGCTTTATGTATTATTATTTCTTTTTGTATTCAATGCAAAGAGAACCCGTCTAAATCTAATTCCATCAAGAAAATAGATGAAAACTGGGTATTACATGTAGCTGAAAAAGATACTTTTTTACCTGTTAACATCCCCAGTAATGTTCATTCAGACTTACATCATCATCAATTGATTGAAGATCCTTTTTGGGAAAACAATGAACAAAGGCTACAATGGATAGAAGAAGAAAACTGGATCTATTCAACCAAATTTCAACTAACGGAAGAAGAATTATCCTATGGCTTCATCGATATCGTATTTGAAGGGTTAGATACCTACAGTGAAGTAATACTCAATAATCAACTCGTATTTTCAAGTGATAATATGTTTGTTACTTACGAAAAAGAAGTAAAATCATTATTAGTCGTTGGTGAAAACACACTCGAAGTCAAGTTTACATCGCCTATCAACCAAAACAGGGATAGAGTAAATAACTACCCGTATAAATTACCATCAGGTAGCGAAACAACTGCTCTCCAGGTGGGGTCTTTCACCAGAAAAGCTGCCTATCATTTTGGGTGGGATTGGGGACCAAGATTTGTAACGATGGGAATATGGAAGCCTGTATATTTAAAATTTTACAACGAGGCCAAAATAAATCATATACTAACAGAGACAAAAAAGATTTATGAGGATTATGCTATACAGGAGTTTCACATTGAAATAGAATCTGGGTTAAACCTAAACGATTACAGCCTCGGTATTGGGGATAGTTTATTTTCCATTAAACTCAAAGAAGGAATTAATAACATTAGTGCTTCCATTCAAATTGATCATCCAAAATTATGGTGGACTCACGATCATGGAAACCCAAATTTATATACTGAAAATATAACTTTAAATAAAAACAATCAAAATATTGATAATCAATTAATTAAATATGGAATAAGACAGGTTAAATTAATTAATGAAACTGACAGTATTGGCACCTCTTTTTACTTTAAACTTAATGGCAAACCCATATTCATTAAAGGAGCCAATTACATTCCTCAAAGTAGTTTTTTAACGGATGTATCAGCTGAAAAATATTATAATCTACTACAGATGAGTAAAGAAGCCCATATGAATATGCTCCGAGTTTGGGGTGGCGGAATATATGAGCAGGATTTATTTTACAATCTGTGTGACTCGTTGGGAATCTTGGTTTGGCAGGACATGATGTTTGCATGTAGCCTCTATCCTACTCTTGAAGATGAATTCATTAACTCTATCCAAGAAGAAATTACTCAAAACATTAAACGCCTACAAAAACACCCATGTATAGCCCTTTGGTGTGGCAACAATGAAGTGGATGTAGCTTGGCACAACTGGGGATGGCAGCATCAATTTGGATATAGCAGTGAAGACTCTTTGAACATATGGAAAGGACAACAACAACTTTTCGAATATCTAATTCCAGGTATTATAAAAAACTTGGACAACAGAGCATACATCCCCTCCTCACCCCAAAGCAACTGGGGAACCAAAGAAAATTTCAACCATGGCTGCATGCATTACTGGGACGTATGGCATGGAAAAAAAGACATAGACGCGTTCAAGTACCATGTGGGAAGATTTATGGCTGAGTATGGCTTTCAATCTTATCCGTCCTTGGAAACCATACTCCATTTTACCGATAGCTCACACTTAAGTCTAACTGATAGCGTAATGATAAATCGTCAAAAAAGCTACATAGGAAATGGTATGATTGAAGATCAAATCAACAAGTTTTTATCTCCTGCAAATTCATTCGAAGATTTTGTAGAAAAAAGTCAAGAAGTTCAATCTATGGCATTGAATTTTGCTTTGAATGCTCATATCAACAAACAACCACACTGCATGGGCACGTTATTTTGGCAGCTTAACGATTGCTGGCCTGGGCCATCTTGGAGTATTATTGATTATTATCAAAGACCTAAGAAAGGATATCATACTGTAAAAAAAGC
>JAYPLD010000085.1:5367-6744 GCA_038129265.1 Crocinitomicaceae bacterium | reverse complement strand
GAAATTTCATTTGTTCCGCTTGTTGATGAGCTCAGTTCTGATATAGTAAAATCACGACTATAAGAAAAAGTTAATCCTAGGTTATTTCGTTCAAAAACGTGTTGGTAACCAAATATAAAATAAATGGACTCATACTTATCTAAATCATCATCTAAAGTGGTCATTTGCTGACGATAGAACAAACCTAAATGAAGAGGATATAACCAAGCTTCTGCAATACCAACTTGAAGCGTAGATAACATCCCCTGATTAATGTACAATGCAGAGTGTTTTATAGCTCCACTTAAATTCCCTTTAAAAGGCCAAAGCATGGAGCCGTGTAATGTGTATTTTCTATTGTTATCCACTATTTCATTAATAAAACCATTCGATCTTCTAATGAAATTATGAACAGCCAATCCCATTTCTACATCTAAGTCGATGGGGATATGAAATCTTCTAGACTTAGCTCCTCTTTTAATGTGATATGTTAAAACAGTTCCAAGGGCTAGATTGCTTGTATTGTAAGAATTACCTAGTGGAGCAATAAAATTGGAGCTGTATATATCACCCAAATATGGATCGAGTTCATCACTAAAAACCAATCTGGACCAATCAATTTGTTTTGAAATATTTTGATATTGGAACCCAAACTGCCAAGCTACAGGACTAGGGAAAACATCAAACAGTCTGTAGGCACCACCAGCAAAAAAGTTATTTGTTCTCAAAAACCCTTCACCTTCTTGACCAGTTGAATACATAAATGAAAGAGCAGTATTGGTGTTGTTTTCCCAAGTATCGAATGCAACTGAATTGATATTGAAACTACTTGGAACTTTACCCCATTGATTTCTACCATTCATAAATAACCGGAAGTTATTATCCATTCCTGCTAATGCAGGATTTAAATATATAGGATTGAAATAATACTGACTGAAAACAGGTTCTTGAGCATTTAAATTCAGCCCTGAAAAAAATAAAAATATGACTATTAGTTTCTTCATTATCTTATGACGGTAACTGTACCTGTTTTTCGTATAATATTTTCATCTTGGTAATACTTACCTTCCCATGGTGTTTCATCCTTGTAAGTAGCTTCTACTTTCCAAACATATACATCCTGTTCCACTGTAATTCCTTTAAATGTGCCGTCCCATGCCCCCGTTGGTTTCCCTTCATCGTCAAGCGCATCACTTTCCCAAATCACATTTCCGAATGTATCAAAAATTTCTATATGATAAGTTTCTAAGCCCGTACCTTTCGGAACAAAGTGACTTACTTCAAAATCTGGATGTCCAACATACATGGCATTGGGGACAAAAAGAGCTTTCCTGAAGTTTACCACAAATTCCATTGAAGCACTATCTACACAACCTTCATCATTATAAGCATACAAGA
>JAYPLD010000085.1:3543-5267 GCA_038129265.1 Crocinitomicaceae bacterium | reverse complement strand
GCATTAGGAACTTGATTATAGAACACTGAAAATGGATCGTTCAACGTATCAGTACAATTATAACTATTACTAGCTATCAACTGTAAATTGTATATACCAATAGTATCATAAACTGTACTAGGATGCGTCATGGTACTAGTTTGACCATTTCCGAAATCCCATTCAAAAGCTATAGCTCCAACAGATGCATTAGTAAAGAAAACATCTATTGGCAAATAACATGGATCAGAAGTTACATAAGTTAAATCAGCTGTTGGGGAAGGGTTTACAGTAACATTACTGTAAGTAGAATCCAAACAACCATTGAGATCCTCAACGACTAATTTTATCGTATATGAACCTGCATTAGTATAGGAATGAAAACCATTAAAAAATGAGCCTGTATTTCCATCTCCAAAATCCCAGTTATAGTAATTGGTATTTTGAGATGTATTTAAAAAGATGGCAGAAAACGGTTCACATCCTACAGCCTGATCAAGAGAAAAATCAGCATTTGGAATGGGGAGTACGTTGATATAACTGATCATTGAATCACTACACCCATAAGAATTAAGACCTATTAATTTTACATCATAAATTCCATCGTTCGTAAAGGTAAATGTAGGATTGTTTTGAATTGAATTTCCTATCTGTCCAAATGACCACAAATAGGAACTAGCCCCTGAAGAAGTATTGGTAAAGCCATAATTTGAAGGTAAAATACAAGAGTCATATTTAGTAAAATTAAAACTAACATCAGGAACTGGTAGTACGGAAACAGTTGTGTTTGCACTATCCATGCATCCAAATGTATTCATAGAATATAATTTCACGTTATAAGTTCCGGCTGAGGTGTAATTATAAGTGAGTGAAGGTATGTTGGATGTAGAACCATCTCCAAAGTCCCAAGTGTAGGCTAATGCTCCATTAGAACTGTTATTAAAAGAAAAACTTGCTGGCAATACGCAAGTATCTAATTGTAGGGCATCAAATGAAGCATCAGGCACTGGATTGATTGATATTGAATTTACTATACTATCCTCGCACCCATAGGTGTTTGAAACATGTAACATCACATCATAGCTACCATCAACAACATAAGTATGAGAGGGATTTGTTTGTGATGTTTGATTAGAACTATCTCCAAAAGTCCATGTATAATTTACTGCCCCTACAGAAGAGTTATTAAAATCAAAATTAGCAGGTAACACACAAGTATCCAGTTGATTAATAGAAAAACCTGCCTGTGGTACAGGATAAGGATTTACATCAAAATCAAATGAATCAACACAGCCGCTTAGATCTTCAAAACGTACAAAAACATTAAAATACCCATCAGTAGTATAGGTGTGAGTAGGATTAGCTTGAGAGGAGGTATTCCCGTCACCAAAGTCCCATGTGAAATAACCTATGGAATTTACCACATTTGAAAAATTAACGGTTAAAGGAATACAACCATTATTTATATCTGAAGTTCCTGTCACATCAGGATAAGGTAAAACAACTAATGATACAGAATCATATGCAGGACAATCATTTGTCAAGGAAGTTCCCGTTAAAGTAACAGTAAAATTTCCTGCAGAGTCATAAATATGGGTAGGGTTAGTTAAATAAGAATCGTTACCATCACCAAATTCCCAATAATTACTTATACCAAGGTCAGATGAGTTGTTAAAGGTAAATGTAGAACCTGCACAAAGCGTATCGTCAACTACTGAAAAAGAAACTTGTGGAGATGAGTTAAC
>JAYPLD010000085.1:0-3443 GCA_038129265.1 Crocinitomicaceae bacterium | reverse complement strand
AGTATGGTAACTGTAGTTTGAGAAGTATCTGTCCCACATTCGTTAGTAACTGCCATATTAACGGTATAAAACTGATTAGACATCCCTGGGGTGTAATAATGATCAAATATGGTATCACTGTTGTTACCAATGTTTCCATCACCAAAATCCCACCAATAGGTATCTGGCAGTCCATAGCTGTTGTTAGCAAATGTAATGGTCCCAGATAAGCATCCTCCCACGTTAGTACTTGGCCCGAATAAAGATACTGGTTGGGGCATACTTGTTATCTCAAGTGAATCTGTATCTACCCCACAAACATTAGAGACTGTTAACGTGGTGTAATAAGTTGTATCAAAATAAATTCCAGCTGGATAAGTTTGAGTGGATGGCACTGTGTCAGTAGTAGTAGAATCACCTCCAGCAACATTATCAAATCCTAAATCCCATATATAACTTATATAAGTTCCAACTGAATTATTAGTAAAATCAACCACCCAAGGACCACATCCAGAATCAGGTGCAACATATGCAGCTACAGGTGGTGCAATTACCTCAACAAGACTACTTAAAGAATCTAAACATCCTCTATCTGTCTCAGCCACATAATTGATATCAAATACTCCAACAGTATCTAAACTAAAAATAGGACTTTGATTATTGGACAGAGATCCTTCTGAAAGTGACCAATAATGAAAGCTTGCACCCGTTGTTGTATTGGTAATTTGGTGCCCCACATTCAAGCAAAAGATAGTGTCATGATCATAGGAGACAAGTGGAAGTGGATTGACCGTTACATCCAGTGAATCATAATTCCAGCATGCAGTAATTGGATGTTGATAAGAATATAATAGCCTATGTGTTCCTATTCCAGCTGTAGTTGGACTGAATGTGCCAAGTGCGGTGTCTGTAATACCTTGCCCTTGCCAAAAGCCTCCAAATGGTGAGAAATTTAACGTTGTATCACCAAAAGAAATACATATTTCAAAATCTACATCTACATCAACTACAGGTAATGGGTGAATTAATAAGTTCATCGTATCAGTAGTGAAGCAATTACCAGTCCCGATATTGTAAGCTAAATCAACTGTATCAACAATTATAACATCATAATCTCCATTTGGTAAAACTCCTGTCCCATCCCAAGTTCCAGCACCTAAAGGAAGACCTACTAGCTGAATCAACCCAGTATCTTCACAAGCCTGAATATCAAGCCCTGCATCTGCTATTTGTGGCACATCAACCGTTAAAATCATAGTGTCAATGTTATAGCAAGAATTAGCATCAAAATATTCATAATACAATTCAAAAACTCCACTTCCGTTTGGAGTATACAAGCCATTCATATCGATATTTTGCCCCACCCAGTTACCCCCTATTGGTGATCCTATAAAATTAACAGGAGCAGGAAGGTCACAAATATTGGTGTCATTTGGTGCAACTACAATGGGTAAAGCATTAACGGTAATAAATACAGAATCACTGTTTTCACAGGCATTAGAATCAATGTACAAATAGTTTATTTTGTGTGTACCTACCCCAGCTACAGACGGTGTGAAATCACCATTTGCGTTAGTAATACCGGTGCCCGACCAAATACCACCAGATACATTAGCAGTAAGCACTTGTATGGTATCATCAATACATACTGAAAAATCAGCTAATGCATTAACAGTGGGAAGAGGGTTTATAATTAGATTCACTGTATCACGAGTTAAACAGTTTCCTGTTCCATAGCTGTAAACAAAATCTAACGTATCCTGAACAGTTGGAGTAAAATCACCATTAATAGAAATACCATTATCTGACCAAACACCTCCTACTGGAGAACCAACAAACTGAATGGTACCTGCATCAACACATTCTTGAAGATCGGTTCCAGCATCAGCATTTGTAGGGTCTATTACGTTTATACTGAGTGTATCCTTATTGTAACAACCCAAGATATCAGTATGATGATAATAAATTTCATAGAGTTGAACGCCAGTTGGTTCAAATCCCCCAGAAGAATCAATATTATTTCCTGTCCAATATCCAGGAACTAAGTTTCCATCAAAATCAACCACACCAGGTTGGTTACAAAGTATCGTATCATTTCCAGCATTAACTTGGGGTAAAGGGTAAACGGTTACAACAATAGAATCTAAGTTTTCACATGTATTTGCATCTACATAGCTATAATAAACCGTATGATCACCTTCTCCAGCTAAACTACCTAGAAATTTCCCTGAAGGATCACTTATACCTGTTCCAGACCAAGTACCCCCAATAGGATTTCCAGAGATAATAACAGAATCAGAGATACATAATGCCGTATCTGAACCTGCTTCTACAGTAGGCAGATTATGAATAGTTACCTGTGTGGTATCATTGTTGGCACAATTCCCAGTTCCGTAAATATAGACCAGGTTTACAACTCCAGGAGTATTAAATGAATAGGTGCCAGAAATATCACCAGTAACAATTATATCATCAATCCTAAGGTATTCTGCTGAGCTATTATTTTCCAATTTAACTCTAATTTCTAGCGTATTGCCGCTTAGCCCGTCTTGATATACAGCAGCAGAAGTGAAATTACCACCTAAAGATCCATTTGAAGCAAATGTCGTCCATGCTCCACCGTCAATTCGATATTCAGTTTCTATAACATCGTCAACTTCCATTGATCCCAATTCAGTTGCAGCTACAGAAATAGATACATTAACATAGTTAGTTATTGGAATTGATGGGGACAACCAATATGCAGGACCATCTAAATCTCTAGCTTCCAAACGTTCACTTACGACTTTTAAATATTTAAATCCATTAGTTAATGAAGCCCCAGAAACATCAACGGACCAATTACAACCTGCGACATTGGTTCCGGAAGAAGTCGCTCCCTTCCCATTTAATCCCGTGAATCTCTCCTCATACAATGTTGACGTAGAATTTGAAACTGTATTTGGATCATCCCAAACTCCACCATAGGGTGTTCCTTGCAAAAACATATTCCCTTCACTTACACAAACCTCTAGATTAGGACCTGCATTTGATAATATGGGGTCAACAATGTCTACTAATAAAGTATCCTCATTGTAACACCCGTTAAAGTCAGTGTATTGATAAATGACTTCTTCTTGACCAATACCATTTGGTAATAATTCTCCTGATGCATTAATATTTGTGCCAGTCCAAGTACCACCAGCAGGAGACCCGTCAAAATCTACACTAATAGGTAAATCACAAATGGTAGTATCATCACCAGCATCTACGACCGGTGAAACAAATTCATTAATGATTACTTGGTCACTATTTATACATCCAAAAGCATCTACAGCAGTAAGCGTAAAAGTACTAGTGCCCTGCATATCATAGTAAGGATTTAAGATTGTAGTATCAGAAAGTACACCCAAATCCCAGTAATAATTATAAGGAGAAATTCCACCCGCTATGGAACCACTTAAAAATGCCGTGTCTTCTGGACA
>JAYPLD010000084.1:4447-6780 GCA_038129265.1 Crocinitomicaceae bacterium | reverse complement strand
CGGTGTAAAAATTCCAATGCTGGATATTTTTCACAAATGCTATCCATTCCCTCAATAAGAGATGCCTCTATAACAATAGCATCAGAAATGCTTTCAATAATTTGTGTGGATTTTTCTTTACTAAAAATAGCCATGTAATCGCTAATCCAATGATCTTTTAATGCAAATTGAAGGGTGTGCTCTTTGCCTTTAATATCATAAACATATGATCTTAAGCACCCATCCACTACAAAGTAGGTTTTATTTACATATTGCCCTTCAATTATGAGCTTATCTCCCTTTTTTATTTCTTTTACTTTCGAAATGGATTGAGTAAAATCTCTAATCTCATCATTCAGAGGTATTCTTTTGGATATAAAATCAAATAGCTCTTCCATATAACTAGTTAAAACTATAATTTATGCCTTTAATAAAATTTAACCTATGTTAATTTCTTCACATTTAACTTATTGTTAATATGCATATAAAATGTCAAAAAAAATTACGTTATCATTTTGATTTTTCTATTCTGTATTCATTTAAATTTGTAAAAAATTAAGTCAATATGAAAAAAATATTATCGCTCTTCATCATGGGTTTATTTCTTATGAGTTTAACACCCAACGCTAAGATAGCATCCATTAAAATAGGGGAAAAAGCTCCACTTACCGACTATAACATGAGAGAAGTATCTGGAAACGAATTCTCGCTTAATGATTTAAAACAAAAAAATGGATTGTTGGTTATTTTTAGTTGCAATACCTGTCCATTTGTCATTGGGAACAAGTCCATGGATGGATGGGAAAACAGATACAACGACTTATATGAATTTTGTAAAAAACAAGACATAGGAATGGCCCTAGTAAACAGCAATGAAGCAAAAAGAAATCAAGGAGATTCTTATACTGATATGCAAAAACACAGCACCAACGAAAAATATGACTCACCCTATCTTTTAGATAAAAATCATCAACTAGCAGATGCATTTGGAGCCTCTACTACTCCCCATGTTTTTTTAATGAACAACACCATGAATTTAGTCTACAAGGGAGCTATTGATGATAACTGTGGTTCTAAAAAAGAAGTCAAAGAAGAATGGTTGAAGGATGCACTAGAGTCATTAGGAAAAGGTGAAAAAATAAAAAATCCAGAAACTAGAAATTCAGGATGCAGCATTAAAAGAATTTAACAAATAAAATTATGCCACAACTTTCTGCAAAATCTCATGCGATGCCTGCATCGCCCATTCGTAAACTAGTTCCCTTTGCTGAAAAAGCTAAAGAAAAAGGAACCGTTGTTCATCATTTAAACATAGGTCAACCTGATATTGCAACACCTAAAGTGGTGTTAGACGAACTAAAGAATCTCGATCTAAATGTGATAGAATACAGCCATAGTGCAGGGTTTGCTTCTTACAGAAAAGGGCTAGCTGACTATTACCAAAAACTAGGTGTTCATCTAGATGCAGAAAAAGAAATCATGATTACTACTGGAGGTTCAGAAGCTCTTATTTTTGCATTTCAATGTTGCTTTGAACCTGGTGATGAAATTATCATTCCTGAACCTTTTTATGCTAATTATAATGGCTTCGCCACCACCTGCGGAATTAAAGTAGTTCCGGTAACCGCATCCATAGATAATGGGTTTGCCTTACCTCCCATTTCTGCATTTGAAGAAAAAATAACCGCCAATACCAAGGGCATATTAATATGTAACCCGGGTAACCCAACAGGGTATTTATATTCAAAAGAAGAATTGGATTCACTGAGAAAAATCGTTCAAGAAAAAGATCTTTTTCTATTTGCTGATGAAGTCTACAGAGAGTTTTGTTATGATGGAGCTACTCACACTTCTGCATTAGAACTAAAAGGGATTGAGCAAAATGTAGTTTTAGTGGATTCCGTATCCAAACGTTACTCCATGTGTGGTGCCAGAATTGGCGCACTAATAAGTAAAAACCATCAATTTATGCAAATGGCACTAAAATTTGGTCAAGCTAGACTGAGCCCTCCAACACTAGGCCAAATTGCAGGTGAAGCTGCTCTTAAAACTCCAACTAGTTACTTCGATGACGTATCGGCTGAGTATGTAGAAAGAAGAGATATCATTGTAGATGGATTAAATAAAATACCTGGAGTAAAATGTCCTAAACCTCAGGGGGCCTTTTATTGTATAGCTGAACTACCCATAGACGATGCTGATCATTTTTGCCAATGGTTACTGGAGAAGTTTGAAATGGAAGGACAAACGGTCATGCTAGCTCCAGCCTCCGGTTTTTATGCTAACAACAGCGTTAAAAATCAGGTGAGAATTGCATACGTTTTGGATAAAAAACATCTGTATAACGCAGTTAA
>JAYPLD010000084.1:0-4347 GCA_038129265.1 Crocinitomicaceae bacterium | reverse complement strand
GTTCCGGCTATACTCACTTTAGGGCTTGGTGAATTGGCTTTTACATTAGATTACGATGACTTTATTCCAACGGAAAATCCAAATCCATTAGCTGATCTCGCTCACCAAATTAGACCAAGAAGCCTAAACTTAGAGTTGATCAATATTACGGATTGTGACTTTAGCATGCTAGAAAGGGTTACTCTTTATTTTGTAATGGATTCTGTATCAGGATCGGTAAGTGATTTTACCTTACAAAACCCAGCCAATTTAGATGCCCCGTTTGATGCCGTTAAAATTGGTGAATATGACAATATTCCGGATAATATTGGTTCTACTATGGCCTTAACTATTAATGAAGACGCCATATTAGATCAATTCATACATGCTGGCACATTTCAAACTTACATCACTACTACATTTGACAAGGCTTTTACGGCCTCAGAAGCCATCATCAACGTAGATATGGAACTTGAAGTGACGTTAAAGAATGAACCTTAATTAAGGTTTTAGGATAATTTCGGTAGCCCCCATTCCAAATTCTTCATAAGGAGCATCATAATACTTATACTCGCTGTAATAAATATCTAATTCTTTGCGAATCTCGTGCCTTAGTACTCCTTCCCCAACACCATGTATAACTACAATCTTACGTTGTTGCTTATTGATGGATTGATTTAAAAATCGCCTGAAATGAGTCATTTGAATGTTCAGTATTTGACTATTACTCATGCCCTGATACGAATCAATTAAATTTTCTACATGCAAGTCCATTACGTCCCGATCTTTACCACCGTATTTCTCTAAATGCTTGAATTTTTTTCGCAAGGCTGAGGCTTGTTCTTCCATTTGATCCGCCTTGAGTTTTTGATTTACCTCTTGATTAAATGCCAAGTTATCGGTCTTATAATCTTCTTTACTTCGTTCTCCTACCAGTTCCTTAACATCATAAACCTCATCAAAACCGTATTCATTTTCTAATTCAACTTGATTATCATTTATAATTTTGGTGATGATACCGTGTCCTTCTGCATTAAGAAATCGAACCTTATCTCCAATTTGAAACGGATTCATTACTTCTACTTCAGTTTAGCATAAAGATCGTAATGATCTGCCTTGACAATCTCGACCTCCATAAAATCGCCAATTCTACAATAAGTAGATTCGTCTTTTCGGATTAAAACTTCGTTGTCAACTTCAGGTGAATCATACTCGCTTCTTCCTATAAAATAATCTCCTTCGGCTCTATCAATCAACACCTTGAATGGCTTACCTACTCTTTGTTGATTGAGCTCATAAGAAATTCCAGACTGAAGTTCCATGATGGCATCAGCTCTTTCCTTTTTGACTTTTTGAGGCACATCGTCTTCAAAATTATAGGCGTGGGTATTTTCTTCGTGAGAATAGGTGAAAATACCTAATCTCTCAAACTGCATTTCTTCCACCCAATCATACATCTCTTGAAAATCCGCTTCTGTTTCTCCCGGATAACCCGCAATTAGAGTAGTACGTATCGCAATATCAGGGATACTATTTCTTATATCTTGAATCAGTTTTGTTGTTTTTTCTCTTGTAATCCCTCTACGCATATCCTTTAACACCTTTGTTGAACCGTGTTGTAAAGGAATATCTAAATAATTACAAATTTTAGGCTCTTCTTTCATGACCTGAATCACATCCATGGGAAAACCCGAAGGATAAGCATAATGCAGCCTAATCCAGTCAATTCCATCCACTTGACACAATGCTTTTAGCAAATCAGCTAGGGCTCTTTTCTTGTAGAGATCTAATCCATAATAAGTAAGATCTTGAGCAATCAGCATAATTTCTTTCACTCCCTTTTTGGCTAAGGACTTAGCATTAATCACTAAATCCTCAATTGGAGTGGATCGGTGTTTGCCTCTCATGAGTGGAATGGCACAAAAAGAACAAGGGCGATCACAACCTTCTGCAATTTTAAGGTAAGCATAATGTTCAGGCGTTGTGAGCAATCGTTCCCCTACTAATTCATGCTTATAATTGGCATTTAGTGTTCTTAGAATATTGGGTAATTCTTTGGTTCCAAAATACGCATCAACTTCAGGAATTTCTTCTTCTAATTGATCTTTATACCGCTCAGAAAGACAGCCAGAAACATACACCTTTTCTACCAGGCCATTTTTTTTGGCGTCAACAAAATCAATAATGGTATTAATGGACTCTTCTTTAGCATTTTCTATAAATCCACACGTATTGATGATGACAATGGCAGCATCATTAATTTTAGATTCATGCTCCACTTCAAATTGATTGGCCTTTAGCTGAGCCATCATCACTTCGGAATCATATAAGTTTTTTGAGCACCCCATGGTGACCACATTCACTTTATTTTTTCGAAGTGTTTTTGTTTTCATGTCAAGACGTAAATGTGGATCCTTCAAATAAAGCATCTATGTAGCCTGCTCTATTGAATACTTGAAGTTGATCTACTCCTTCTCCTACACCAATGTATTTTACTGGAATTTTAAATTGATCTGCTATGCCAATCAATACACCTCCTTTAGCTGTGCCATCTAACTTGGTAATAGCCATGGCATTCACTTCCGTAGCTTTCAAAAATTGTTCAGCTTGCTCAATGGCATTTTGACCGGTTGAACCATCTAATACTAACAAAATTTCATGAGGAGCATCCGGAATTACCTTTTGCATTACGTTTTTTATTTTAGTTAACTCATTCATCAGATTAACCTTGTTGTGTAATCTTCCAGCGGTATCAATTAACACGACATCTGCTTGATTTGATTTAGCACTTTGTAAGGTATCAAAGGCCACTGAAGCTGGATCGGATCCCATTTTTTGTTTCACAATAGGTACACCCACTCTTTCGGACCAAATGGTTAGTTGTTCAACTGCAGCGGCCCTGAAGGTATCTGCTGCACCTAATACCACATTGTATCCTTTATTTTTAAACTGATGTGCTAACTTTCCTATGGTAGTGGTTTTACCTACCCCGTTTACACCTACAACCATGATTACGTGAGGCGTATCTGATTTTGGCACTACGTAATCAGCTATATCTTCTACGTTGCTTTCATACAACATATCCGAAATTTCTTTTTTAAGCAGCCCGTTTAGTTCGTTAACCCCTACATATTTGTCTTGTTTCACTCGCTCCTCTAATCGGTCAATGATTTTTAAGGTCGTTTTTACACTCACGTCAGAAGACACCAACACTTCTTCTAAGTCATCCAGTACTTCTTCGTCTACACGTGACTTTCCCGCTACAGAATGAGCAATTTTATTGAAAAAACTTTGCTTTGTTTTTTCCAAACCCTGATCAAGGTCTTCTTTCTTTTGTTTTGTGAAAAAATTTCTCCAGCTCATGATACTGATTTTAAAAAAAAAGCCCTTCCTATCCTTAGAAAGAGCTCTAATTTAATTTGTTTAAGAACAAGTTTAGAACCAGTCCTTTACTCTATCATTATGAACAATTTCTTCTTTGAATGTGTAAGAACCGGACTTAGATGATTTCACCATCTTAATCACTTTAGTATGTTGCTTACCTCCTCCTTTTTGTAACGATGCTACTGATTTCTTAGCCATGACTTAATTATTTAATTTCTTTGTGAACTGTGTATTTTTTCAATATAGGATTGAATTTTTTAAGCTCAATTCTATCTGGAGTATTTTTTCTATTCTTTGTAGTAATGTACCTTGATGTACCTGGCATACCACTGTCCTTGTGCTCAGTGCACTCTAAAATAACTTGTACTCTATTTCCTTTCTTAGCCATTTTCTTAATTTTATGGGACGGCAAAGATAAATCAATTATCCTTATTTACAAGACTTTACACATCATTTATTGAATGATCAGCGCATATAAACGGGATAATAAATATATTTGAGAAAAATTAACCTTATGAAATACATTTACCTTTCTTTAATCGCTTTTCTTTTCACTAGCTGCCAAGAAGCTCAATCAGACCAAACGAATCAGGATGAAGCTCCTATAGAAGTGATGACGTATTATGGACAAGAAATAAACCAAGAGGGCATATCTAATTATGCAGAAATGAAGTCAGCTACTATGGAAACCGGACTTAGCAAAACAAAATTAGAAGGTACTATAGTTCAAACGTGTCCTAAAAAAGGATGTTGGATGAGTTTAGCCACTGCGACAGATACTTTATTTGTTCGATTTCGTGATTATGGATTCTTTGTTCCAACGGATAGTGTAAGCGGAAAAGTAGCTGTCATTGAAGGTGATTTATTCCTTGACACCATTACAGTAGAAATGAGAAAACATTATGCTGAAGATGCTGGTAAAAGCGAAGAAGAAATTGCTGCTATAACCGAGCCTGAATACGATATCAACTTTATTGCTGACGG
>JAYPLD010000083.1:1622-7121 GCA_038129265.1 Crocinitomicaceae bacterium | reverse complement strand
ACTAATGGCATTGGAAGAGATTTGGCAAATATTTGTGATCTCATATTGTATGCCAAATAATTGATAACATCCTCAGTGCTACAAACGAATGCGCCCACACTAGCCATTGATTTGGCAAAGGTTCCAAATAAGACGTCAATTTCGTCTTGAACTCCTTGGAATTCTCCTGCGCCCTGACCTTTTTCTCCAAGCGTTCCGAATCCATGTGCATCATCTACAAATAACCTGAAGTCATACTTTCCTGATTTCCTAAACTCTACAATTTCTTTTAGTTTACCCTGGTCTCCGCTCATTCCAAATACTCCTTCTGTTACCACTAAAATACCTCCTCCAGATTGTTCAACAAGCTTAGTGGCTATGGCCATTTGCTTGTCGAAACTTTCCATATCGTTATGTAAAAACACTTTTCTTTTACCTTGATGTAATCGAACTCCATCAATCATGCATGCATGTGACTCACTATCATATACAATCACATCATTTCTACCTACTAAAGCTTCAATTGCAGACATGCAACCTTGATATCCAAAGTTGAGAAGATATCCCGCTTCTTTATCCATGAATTCAGCTAGTTCTCTTTCTAATTGCTCATGTTCTTTCGTTTGTCCAGACATCATTCTTGCGCCCATTGGGTAACCAAGTCCCCAATCCCTTGAAGCATCAGCATCCACTTTTCTTACTTCTGGTAAATTTGATAACCCTAGATAATTATTAATACTCCAAGTAAGAACATCTTTTCCCCTAAATTTCATGATTGGGGCGATCTCACCTTCTAGCTTAGGAAATGTAAAATAACCATGTGATTCTTTAGCGTGTTGGCCTAACGGTCCTCTGTTGTGCTTAATTTTATCAAAAATATCTCTCATAATAGCGTTTAATTACGGGGTAAAAGTATAATTCTTTGTGTGCATAACAAAGTTTTGTTTTACAATTAATTAACATAGCTATTCACATTCTTTAAACGCATTGGATTTGTACAAGGTTTTTATAAGTTTATATTTGCTCATTCAAATCAAAAGACATTGAAATTTTACTATACGTATCTTATTTTTTTAACTGTTTCTATTGCATGTTTCTCTTCTTGTTCTGAATACAATAAAATACTAAAAGGGTCAGATTATGATTTAAAATTTGAAAAGGCAAAAGAGTATTATGAAAAAAATCAATGTTACCGTACTCTTCCTCTGTTAGATGAGTTAATGTCCTATTTCAGAATGACTAATAAGGGCGAGGAAGTGTACTATTATTATGCAAAGACCCAGTATTGCATGGGAGATTATTACCTAGCAGGATATTACTTCAAACGTTTTGTTAAAAATTTCCCTCAAAGCACAAAAGCAGAAGAATGTGCTTTTAATGCAGCTATATGTATGATGCGAAATTCACCAGATTACTATTTGGATCAATCGGATAGTTATAAAGCTATTGATGAATTTCAATTATTTATGAGTAAATATCCCAATAGTCCTTGGGTAGATAGCTGCAATACGTTAGTTAAGGACTTGAGATCAAGATTGGAGAAAAAAAGCTTTGAAAAAGCGAAATTGTATTTTAAAATGGAAAAGTATAGATCTGCTGTAATCGCTTTCAAATCAGCACTTTCTGAATTCCCTGATACACGTTTTAAGGAAGATATTATGTTTTTGGCATTAAAATCTAATTATTTGTACGCTGAAAACAGTATAATTACAAAAAAAGTGGAAAGATTTGAGGAAACTATCAAATCTTATCATAATTTTGTGGACTCTTTTAGAAACAGTAATTATTTCAGGGAAGCTGAGAATTTTTACTCGTCAAGTTTAAAAGAGTTAGAAAAATTAAAATCAGAATCTAATGGCATATAAAGATAGTACTGCGGAAAGAACAACAATAACAAGAAATCTTAAAGATATGGAAAACTCTGTTGGAAATATCTATGAAACCATTGTTGTATTATCTAAGAGATCTAACCAAATCAACGTGGAAATGAAAGAAGAGTTAGATCAAAAGCTTGATGAATTTGCTACTTCTACAGATAATCTTGAAGAAATTTTTGAGAACAGAGAACAAATTGAGGTGTCAAGATATTATGAGAGATTACCAAAGTCTGGTGCCATAGCAATGCAAGAATTAGAGCAGGAGAAAATCTATTGGAGAGCAACCGAAGAAGGAGAAGAAGAAGAAGCTGACAATTAATTACAATATGCTTAAAGGCAAAAACGTACTTCTTGCTGTAACTGGAAGTATTGCAGCCTATAAATCTACTTATTTAGTCAGAGAACTTATTAAAAAGGGCTCAAACGTTAAAGTTATACAGACTGAGTCATCTTTGCAGTTTGTAACTCCGATTACGTTATCCACATTGTCAAAAAATCCAGTAACCAAGGACTTTATTAAAAATGAAGATACTGGTGAATGGAATAATCATGTGGCCTTGGGTGAATGGGCCGATATGATGTTAATTGCACCGGCTACTGCTCATACTATTTCAAACCTAGTTACAGGCAAGGCAGATAGTTTTTTCTTAGCTACATTTTTATCTTGTAGCGCTCCTGTTTTCGTGGCTCCGGCAATGGATTTAGATATGTTCAAAAATGAATCAACACAAGATAATCTCAATACACTTACTAAAAGAGGAATACATATCATTGACCCCGATGAAGGGGAATTAGCTAGTGGTTTAGAAGGTAAGGGAAGAATGAAAGAACCTGAAGACATCGTAGTCTTTTTAAATGAATATTTATTGTCAAAAGCTACGTTGAGAGGAAAAAAAATTCTTGTTTCAGCAGGACCCACATACGAATTAATAGATCCTGTACGTTTTATAGGTAATCACTCTTCAGGAAAAATGGGATTTGCTATAGCAGAAGAAGCAGCATCGAGAGGAGCTACAGTAACATTGGTCACAGGTCCAGTTCATTTAACCACACCAGATCAAGTTTCTAGAAAAGATGTAGTTAGTGCTGAGGAAATGAAAAATACACTACTTCATTATTTTGATGACGCAGATGTGTTAATTATGGCTGCTGCAGTTGCAGACTATAAACCCAAAGTTGTTTCAGATGAAAAAATAAAGAAAAACGATGCTGAGCTAAGTTTAGAATTAGTAAAAACAGACGATATATTAAAAGAAATTGTCAAAAATAAAAAACAACAATTTGTGGTTGGTTTTGCATTGGAGACGAACAATGAGCAAGAAAATGCAAAACAAAAATTAGTTCATAAAAGGCTAGATGCGATCGTGTTAAATTCCTTAAACGACTCTGGTGCAGGATTTGGTCATGACACTAATAAGGTGACCATTATTACAGCTAATGAAGAAAAATCGTATACCCTTAAATCTAAAAAAGAGGTAGCCTCAGATATTTTAAATTTCATTGAAGGATGTTAAAAAAACTAATTTATATCGTCCTTTTTTTCTTATCGCCTTGCCATTTAATATCTCAGGTTTTTAATTGCAATGTAAGTGTAATTGCTCCTGCTCTTCAAAGTAATCCAGCTAATAATGAAATTATTGCCTCTCTTAAAAATGCCATCATTGAGTATGTAAATTACGGTTACACCTGGACAAATGATAAATTTGAAAAAGGAGAGCAGATTGATGTTTCATTTTTATTGAAAATTGACAAAAGGGAAGGGAATAACTTTACAGCAACGTTGCAAGTAAGTTCTCAAAGGCCTGTTTTTAGTTCTGATTATAATACCAATCTTTTTAGCTATCTAGATGAGGATGTAATTTTCACCTATGAAAGAAATTCACCCATTTTATACTATGAAGGACAACACGTAAATAATTTAGCGGATATTTTTGCCTTTTACATATATGTAGTTCTTGGTTATGATTATGATTCTTTTGCTTTTGAGGGTGGGACACCTTATTTCAATAAGGCAGATCAGATAGTTAGTATTTGCCAAAACGGAGGTGAACCAGGATGGAAGGCTGGAGATAGTGATAATAATCGTTTTTGGCTCATCCAAAATTTACTTCAGCCACAATTTGCACCATTGAGAAAGTCTTATTATAACTATCATATTCAGGGTCTAGATCAATGTCATTTAAACAGAGATGAGTGTTTGCAAAAAATTGCTTCATCAGTCAACGATTTAATGGAAATTCACCGAAGTAGACCGTCCTCTTTCAACATGCAACTTTTTTTCAATGCCAAATCGGAAGAATTAATCAAAATATATCAACCTTCAGAGCAAGGGTTGAAGCTTAAAATGTTTAACTTACTATCTCAGTTAGACCCTCAACGAGTAAAAAAATACAATAGCTTAAAATCAAATTAGTATGGATAAATTCAAAGGAACTGGAGTAGCATTAGTAACTCCTTTTAGGAAAGAAGGAGGGGTAGATTATAATGCATTACAAAAGCTAGTTGAATTTCAAATAGATAACGGGGTAAATTATTTGGTTGTTCAAGGAACAACTGGCGAATCTGTAACACTAAATGAGGATGAGAAACAAGCTATTTTAGAATTTGTTATTGATATCAATAAGAAACGACTTCCAATCGTGTTAGGGGTTGGTGGTAACAATACGGCAAGTGTAGTAAATCAAATGAATAAATTTAACCACTATTCAATTGATGCTTACCTTTCCGTAAGTCCCTATTATAATAAACCTCCTCAAAAAGGAATAATCGCACATTATAAAGAAATTGCTAATGCTACCGATAAACCTATCATATTATATAACGTTCCTGGGAGAACTTCAAGTAATATGTCCTCAGAGACTACGCTTGAATTAGCTCATTCCGTACCCAATATAATTGGAGTAAAAGAGGCATCAGGGAACTTGGAGCAGATTATGGAAATCATCTCAAGAAAGCCAAATGATTTCCTTGTGATATCGGGTGATGACGCACTCACACTCCCTCACATTGCTTGTGGAGGAGATGGGGTAATATCGGTGGTTGCGAATGCTTTTCCAAAACGATTTTCATCTATGGTTTCTCATGCTTTAAGGGGGGAATTGGAAAAAGCTAGATCTTTCCACTATGAACTTTTTCCTATCATACAACAGCTATTTGCTGACGGAAATCCAGGGGGGATTAAATATGTATTAAAGCTGATTAATATCGGTGAAGACCATATGAGACTCCCGCTAGTGAACATAAATGATGAAACGGCTAAAAAGCTATATAAACTAGTTGCAGACATTGACGACACCTTGGCTTAGAAGAAGGTGATTAGTGAGATGGCTATTACGGCAAGAGCTATCCCAGACCAATTAAATGGAGTCAATTTTTCTTTAAATAATAGTATTCCGCCAACAGCTGATAATATGATAACCCCCATATTTACTACGGGAAAAACCTGAGAGCTTTCTAAAATGGGTGACTGAAGAGACCTAACAAAAAAATGTAGTGTAAGGTAATTAGGTATACCTAGAGCTATTCCCCACAGAACGCTTTTAGCCTGAAATTTGATTTTTTTAACCATAAGTTCATATAATAGAAACAAGCTCCCTAATATTCCAGCAGAAAGAAATGTACATGCAAAAAATAAAGGTGTATT
>JAYPLD010000083.1:0-1522 GCA_038129265.1 Crocinitomicaceae bacterium | reverse complement strand
CCAATAATGAGTGAGGGTAAAATATAAGGGGAAAAAATGATATGTTGAAAAACGATTGGAATGCCATTTACATTGGCGATAAACAGGGCTAGGCTTCCAGCTGTAAAATAATTTACAATAATAGCCTGTAGATTGTTAACTTGATACTTGCCAAAATATTTGAACAGTATCAGCATAGAGGAAAAAGTAATTATAGTGTAGAGGATATCAATCATTCAAATAGGTTTTTACGATGTCATCCTTAAAGTTTACGATTGAAAATGCATTTTGTTTTAAAACAGGTGATCTCAACCCACTACCAAATTGCGGTTTTCCTACAATGACTCTGGCTTCGTCCCATAAATTTTTTTCTAAAAATTGGTTAATAGTAGATGCACCCCCCTCAACTAGAATAGAATTCCATTTTTGCTCGTATACAAACGATAAGATATCCGAAAGGAAATTTTCTTTACCCACTTTGATATGTGCTACATTATCTTTTCTTAGATTTTTAAGATTATTAAATAGGTAAGTTTGAGCATCGTCATTAAATACTTTATACTCTTTTTTAAGTTTTAAATTAGGATCAATGATTAAGCGGATGGGGTTGGGGCCATTTACTTCTCTAGTGGTTAAACTTGGGTTGTCAATTTCAACTGTTTTTCTTCCCACCAAGATGCATGCTTCTTCTGATCTCCATTGATGAGTAACCAATTTTGTATTTGGTTTTGAAATCCAATTAATACCTTTTTCATTTTTATCTCTTCTTCGATCCATAAAACCATCAGCACTCTCTGCCCATTTTAAAATGATGTAGGGTCTTTTTTTGTGTTGAAACGTGAAAAATCTCTTGTTAAGCCTTATTGATTCTTCTTCTAGCACACCACATTTCACCTCGATACCTTTATTATTTAAGTGAGTTATTCCCTTTCCATTTACTTTTGAAGAAGTATCCCTGCATCCTATCACTACTTTAGGAATTTTGTAGGACGATATTAATTCACAGCAAGGAGGTGTTTTACCAGTGTGTGAACAAGGTTCTAAGTTTACATAAAGAGTTGATTTTTCAAGTAAAGATTTGTCTTCAACACTGTGAATAGCATGAACTTCTGCATGACTTTCCCCGTATTTTCTATGATAACCTTCACCTATAATTTTATCATTGTAAACAACTACTGCTCCTACCATAGGATTTGGGGCAACAGAAGACTTCCCTTTTCGAGCCAATTCTAAACATCTTTTCATGTATTTCACCTCCATATATAACCTAAAGTAATGGAATTTTGTTGAATCTTGTTTCTAATCAACTTAGAATATTGTTTTTTACATAAATATGATTACTTTTGTCGCCCGTATTTAACCTGATAGCCCAGGTAAGTTAAATTTCTCTTTAGTTGGCTATAACTATAGATACAAGATAAAGCCATATGGCAGAAGAATCAAAAGAAAAAGTTGCAGCTAAGAAATCTCCTGCAGCTAAAAAATCATCAACTACTACAAAAACTACAGCAGCTAAGAAGACTACAGCAGCTAAGAAGACTAC
>JAYPLD010000082.1:0-7313 GCA_038129265.1 Crocinitomicaceae bacterium | reverse complement strand
ATTAATAGATAAAGTAGAGAATAACGGATATAGTTCTACAGAAATGGTTGAGTTTTCCTTTGCATACACTTTACCTACCACTCTACATTCTTGGCTATTAACAGGGAGCATTCCGCCTTGTTGTAAGGATAAAGGATGACTATCTCCTAAATCATTTGCCATCTCCCATTCTTGGGTTATACTTTCTGAGGGGTTCACGTAATTTGTTTGTATACCGTCAGGTGCCCAGATGCAATATCCTCTTCTGCCCAAGTTAGCCGATCCATCACATGGTGGTATAGAGATATCCATTTTTCCGCCTCCATACACCGTAATGGTTTGTGTATTGGCACCACTATAATCTCTTAGTATAGTTCCATCTGAAAAATTGGTTTGAACACCTGTTAGATTTTTCCAGTTATTCCAATTATCGTTTACTGCAATAACAGCCTTTGAATCTCTTTCAATGACTAATGCATCGTTTTCTTGCCACCTAACTAAATAAGATCCATCCTTAAAATCAAGGTTTTGATGACACCAAATGATATTTGCAATATCCGATCTCATAGGTAATTCTGTTGAATCAGTTGGATCATGATTATATCTGTTCCCATTATATCCAATATCAAATAGGTCTTCAAAATAAACCATAGGAGCACCATCTACTGCAAAAGCTATGGCATATACCACACTTAATCTAGGATCATTTGGTTCAATTTGAGGCCCCAACTGACTTCCAAAATTCCAACCATTGTAATTTCCATTGTTATCCAAAATCGGCCTGAAAGTATCATGATTATTTACAAAAGGAACTGTACGTTGCCTATTTGACTGTTGGTAATTGGGTGCTGATCCTAAATCAAAACTACCATTACCTTGAATAATACCGGTAAGCGCATTTCTAAGCGAGAAATCAAATGTACCTGCTCTATTTTGTACATCATTACACCATTGATCTAGAGCAGAGGCACCACCAACCCATTCTCCCACAGCATACATGTCATCAGTTCCATTTGCCCATCCATTTCCGTGTTGAATATTCCATAAAAAATCTTCTACTATATAGGGAGGAAAATGTTTAATAGCATCTATTCTGACCCCTTCCCACCCCATTTGCTTTTTATACCACATTAACCAATTCCTTGTATTGGTTCTCATATAATCAGTAGATTGGTTAGGATTATATGTTGCATTAGAACTTAACCCATAGGAATTAGATTCATAAGATACATCAGGCCCCCAATAAGGTGTATTCATTTCATTTGAACAACATATGTAACTGTTATTTGGGTAAAAATTTTGCCAGTTTTTTGAAAATCTTCCTGTCCGAGCTAGATAATTAGAAGCTGACTCAGCACTAGCTGGTGTTGCATAAGAAACATACCTAAAGTTTTTGTATTTATTCGTTACCCCATCATCTATAGCTGCTGGATCTCTTCCACCTGCGCCATTTTGACTGCCTGCACCGTCTATGTGATTTAAAACAATGTCCTGAATAACGTCAATACCATTAGCCTTAAGTACAGCCACCATTCTCAACAATTGATCTTTATCCCCTAGTTTGGTTTTAAGAAATCCTTTTTGGTACTTATCTCCTAAATCATAATGATCAAACGGAGAATACCCCATGTAGGTAATTTGAGGATTTTTTACCGTGGGAGGAATCCAAACCGCATCAATACCAATGCTTCTTAGTCTGGGAGCTAAAGCAGATAAATAATCAGCGTACTTGTATGAATAATTAGCGTTAAAATAATCCCACCAATAACCTTGAAGAACAACTTGCTTTGAAGTAGTTAAAGACTGTCCACTAACCGATATTAAAAAACAAAAATGACAAACTAAACATATAAAACGCTTAATAGCCATTGTTTTGAGAAAGATTTGGATTGTTTACAATATCATACGTAGGTAGAGGATAAAGTGATCTAAAATCATCTACAGCAGTACCATCAGTAGCACCCCCTTTGAAGGACCAAACTAAATCAGATCCCGTAAACTTGTTAAACCTAATTAGATCTGTTCTTCTTGTACATTCCCAATAGAGTTCCTTACTTCTCTCTTCAAGAACATCATCTAATGTTACCGTTGAAAAATTGTGATTTGAGTTCCCATATGCACGTTCTCTAATAGCGTTCATATTAGCTAAGGCCGTTCCTTGATCACCTTCTTGTAAAGAAGCTTCAGCTAACATTAAGTGAACATCAGCTAATCTAAATAAAGGAAAATCCGTATCTGAATGAGAAAGTGACACATGTGAACCTGGGTTACCCATTTGATCCAAATTACTGAATTTCCCAACCAGATAACCACTCGTATCTGGACAATTTGTTAAAACTTCTCCAATGTTTACATCTTGAATAACCATAACCGTATCTCCAGCGATTACTTTTTCTCCTGAAGTGTGAAACTTCCATCTTGAGTCTAATGTAGAATCTGAAAAGATATTTACAAATGTGGGAGTAGCTCTTAATCCGTTCCATCCGTTATTCATTCCATAATCACTAGCATCCATGGTTGATCCAATCGCAGCGCAAATAAGGAATGTAGTACCACCCCATGTCTGAGTGTATTGCCCATCAAAGCAAACTGGGAAAATGATTTCAGGAGATGTGTGGTTGTCTGCCATAAATAACTCCGCATAACTTGGACTCAAACTAAATCCTCCGTTATTGATCACTTTATTACAATATGTAATACAATCAGTCCATCTTGGAGTACCTGTGTATACCTCTGCATTTAAATACATTTTAGCTAGTAATGTTTGTGCTGCAGCCTTACTTGCTCTTCCGTATGGAACTGACGAAGGGTCAAGTAGATTATCTTCAATAGACAATAATTCTGTTTCAATCCAATTAAACAAATTAGATCTTGTGATTTGTTCAGGTGTAAAGACTCCAATTGGATCGGATTCATCCACAAAGGGAACATTTCCGAACAAATCCATAGCATGATAATAACTTAGAGCTCTCATGAATCGAGCTTCAGCACGATATGTTCTAATTTCATTTTGTTGTTCATCTGTAAAGCCTTTCTCATTCATGCTTGCATCAGAAGATTCTTTGATAAACACATTTGCAATAGGTATTTGAAAATATATCCTTGAATACATAGCTTTAACGAATGAATTATCAGCACTCCATTCCATTTTACACATTTCTGGAATCCCTACATCGTTCCATCTACAAATTGCATGATCTGTAGGTAGTTCTTGTAAATTCCATAAAACTCTGATGTACTGTGAAAATCCTTCGTCAATGCCGGCAATATCTGGATTACCAGCTGGACCATGAAGTCCTGAAAGAGACATACCTGCATATATTTTAGCTAATACCTTTTCATAATTATCCGCATCAGCATACACTTCTACAGATGATAGGCCAATTGGTGGCGCAAGGTCTAACCTTTTTGAACATGAGTCAAGAAATAAAAACCCTGTAGTTAATAATGTAAGAAAGCTTATTTTAATCTTTTTCATAATACTTGTATTAAAAATCAAATGTTAAGTTTAGTGAATATATCCTAGGTCTTGGGTATATGTTGTTATCTATCCCTCCTACTACTTCAGGATCCATTCCTGAATATTTTGTGTATACGAATACATTATTCACTGTTAAAGCAGCATTGAGTCTAAATTTGTCAGAAAGTGAATTTCCAAAATTATAGCCTAACGTAAAGTAGTCCATTCTCAAGAAATTTGCTTTCTCTAGAAAGTAATTGCTTAACAGCTGTTCGTTGGTGTTTCCTTGAAAATTGGTAGTCAAAAAACTACTGTGAATATTGGATGAATTAAAGGTAGAATTACCCGCTTGTAGGTTTCCGTAGTTTGATGCCAAATTATTGTACACATAAGCCCCTAACTCAGCACGCATAGATGTTCCCATATACCAATTTTTGTAAGAAGCATTTAGATTCAAACCTAAAAACCAATTTGGATTAGGGTTTCCAGACCTAACCCTATCATCGATATTAATTACAGAATCGTTATTAAAATCTGTGAATTGATCTTCTATAGGATTCCCATCATCGTCATAATTTGCCTCATACATGAAAAAAGTAAAGGTGGGATATCCAACCGTGTGTACTTGGGCAGTATTTCCAATACCTCCAGAAATTCCTCCTACTTGAATTCCAACTGAAGAAGTGTCTTCCACTAGAGAAAGACCAGTAACTGTATTTTTATTGTAAGAAGCATTTAATCCAAGATCTACTTTGGTTGTACTTGTATTTAAAAGCCCTAGGTTTAAGTTTACTTCAACCCCTTCGTTTTTCATACTACCTACATTGGTCAAAATAAAATTAGTGAAATTGGTACCTGCTACAACAGGAACCGTAGCTAATAAGTCAGATGTTTCTTTTACATAGTAGTCCACAGAACCACTTATTTTGTCATTCATAAACCCAAAATCCAGTCCAATATTTGTACTAGCAGTGGATTCCCATTTTATATTGTAATCATAGCCGTCAGGACGAAGTGTACTTACATAATTCCCTCCGAACTGATATTGAGCAGTAATAGATCCTTGTTGATAATTGGGAATGTAGGGATAATCATAAAAAATATCTTGTTGTCCGGTGACACCATATCCTGCTCTGAATTTTAAATAAGAAATCAAATCTGAATCCTTCAAAAATGACTCCTCACTTATTATCCAAGCAGCGGAAGCTGAAGGAAACCACCCCCATCTATTTTCAGGACTGAATCTGGAAGAACCATCTCTTCTTAAAGTAGCGGTAACCACATATTTATCTGAATATGAATAGATTCCTCTACCGTAATAGGAAAGCAATGCGTTTTTGGTATCGGTTGGGATACCAGGTGCGTTTAATGTGTCACCAGCAATATTTAATCCGGGATAAGATGGACTCATTGTAGACCACTCTTGAAAAGAATATCCTGCTGTTAAATCCAATCGATGATCACCGCCTTGTTCTGCATTAGAGTAGTTCAAAAAACCTTCAATTAATTGATTTGATTTTTCCATATCATATTGGGTTTGAAAACCACCATTTTGGAAATTGGAAGCTGCTGTGTGAGGTATCAATACTGTTCCATTCGAGTTGACCATATCTGTACCCACATTAACTACTGCTTTTAATCCATCCAAAAAATGAGTATTGTATGTAACTCTTGCATTTCCAATAAAGCGATTGACGTCACTAACATCTTCTTTTTGCTCAATTAGTCCAAGTGGGTTACGAATAGCTAACGGTATCGGTCTACCAGCGTTACCACCAGCAGCAAAAAGAGTTTCATAGTAACCACCGTATGCGGTATCTCCACTCAAAATGGGTTTTGTGGGGTCAAATTGAGCTGATGCCCAAATTGCGCCTTGATCTGCAAAAAAGTTATCTGTATGAACAAACCTAGTATTTAATTCCAATTGTACATGATCGTCCAAAAATGATGGACTTACATTTAAAGATGCTGCATAACGATCTAACTGATGTCGTCTTAACAATCCTTCTTCATGTTTGTTACCAGCTGAAAAACGGAAAGGTACTCCACCAATTCCACCAGAAACAGAAACGTTATTTTCATTTATGTAAGCGGTTCTATAAACTTGATCTTGCCAATTGGTACTTGAATCGCCTAAATTATCTATTTGATTTTGAGTTCCGAATTCATTTATAACTTGACGATACTCATCAGCTGTAAGTACGTCTGTATTTTTCACAACGGTTGAAAGCGAATTGTTTGTTGTTAAATTGACATTAATCTTATTTCCTTTTCCTTTTTTAGTAGTAATTAGAATAACACCGTTTGCCCCTCTTGATCCGTAAATAGCTGTGGCAGATGCATCTTTCAACACCACAAATGATTCTATGTCATTAGGGTTTATCAGATTTAATGGATTTGCAGCACCAGCGACACCACCGTTGTCAAGTGGAACACCATCAATCACAATTAGCGGATCGTTACTTGCATTTATGGATGTGCCTCCTCTTATTCTAATGGTACTTCCCGAACCTGGAGCTCCATTGTTAGAGTTGATTTTAACTCCTGGTATTTTACCCATAACTAATTGTTCTGGTGTAGTAACCGAACCCTTATTAAAGTCTTCGCTTTTTACAATAACAGCAGAGCCTGTAAGATCTTTTGTTCTAGCTGTCCCATAACCTATCACCACGGCTTCATCTAGCAACAATGCATCCTCAGCAAGTGACACATCACGTTGAACATTTCCATTAAAATCAACTAATGCACTTACCGTTTTGAAACCAACCGCACTGAATATCACATTGTGTTGTCCGTTGGCAATATTAGATATCAAATAATTTCCATCTAAATCTGTACTTGTTCCAAGAGAAAGTGATGCAATTTTGACAGTTGCACCAATCAGTGCCTCCCCATTATCATCAGTTAATTTACCTGATAATGTGTATTGTGAAAAGGAATAAGTGAATATTGATACAAAACCGAAAAGAAATAAAAATTTTAAACTTGAATTAGTCATTATATACAATTGTTAATTAATGTTATGAACTTTTCAAATTTAAAATTTTTTTAACGTCATTTTTACGTTAAGTAATTTTTTTTTTACATTTAGGAAAACTTAAATATTACATTATGAAAAAAATATACTTTTCAATTTTATCTTTTTGCGCAATTTCTTTTGGAGTTAATGCGCAAAATAACGCAGCCATCAGTGCTTGTTTAAATGGATCTGATGTTCAGATTTCATTTGACAATTCTATGAACTGTGCTGCAGCACCAGGTGATCTTTCTGCTATGGCAGACATCGGATTTCACTCTGGAGCAGACTCATGGTCTACTGTAATCGCATGGGATGATGCTGGCGCAGTAACCGCACAAAATGATGGTGCTGGTGTGTTTACATTAACAATGGATCCGGCTGCTTATTATGGAGTTGCAGCATCAACAGTACATTTTGTATATAACGGAGGACCAGCTGACCCGGCTAACCCTTGGGCAAGTGAGGGTAAAGACGATGACGGTGCTGGTGGATGTGCTGATTTTATGGTAGATATTGCTGCTTTATCACCATGTTCTGGAACATCAGTTGAAGAAGTGTCTTTAAAAGATATTATCACGGTATCACCTAATCCAGCCAACGAGAGTACTTTCTTTAATTTAATCTTAAGAGATTACAAAGACGTACAAATTTCAGTTTATGACATAACTGGAAAATTAGTTGATAATGTAACCAACACTGTACTGGCAAAAGGTTCACATGCTATTGAATATAATACCTCTTCATTAAATGCAGGTGTATACATTTACAAACTTAGTTCAGGAACACAAAGTACAACTGGAAAATTGATTAAAAAGTAAAGTTAAATTAATGATTAAAAAGCTCCTTTGGGAGCTT
>JAYPLD010000081.1:0-7433 GCA_038129265.1 Crocinitomicaceae bacterium | reverse complement strand
ATAATTCCTGAATAGAAGTCCACATTTGGATACAGACCTCTTTCTTTAAAGTAGCTGTCGTTTAATGCTACTTCTTCTAGTTGCTTAGCAATATCAAGTACTGGGTCAATAATCCCTAGTTTATTTAGCACATCGTCAGCTGCTTTTTTAATGATTTTAGCCCTAGGATCAAAGTTTTTATATACTCTATGACCGAAGCCCATTAATCGGAATGAATCTTCCTTGTCTTTTGCTTTAGCAATCCATTTGTCTAAATTACCACCGTCATTTTTAATGTTTTCTAACATTTCAATTACAGCCTGGTTGGCTCCACCATGAAGCGGCCCCCAAAGTGCAGAAACCCCCGCAGAAACGGAAGCATATAAGTTGGCTTGAGATGATCCTACCACTCTTACTGTACTGGCAGAACAATTTTGCTCATGATCAGCATGTAAAATCAATAACGTATTAAGAGCATTTACTACAACAGGGTCTGGTACATAGTCATATGCTGGAAGATCAAACATCATATTGACGAAATTCTCACAATAGTCAAACTTGTTCTTTGGATATACAACAGGTTGTCCAACTGCATTTTTATAAGCCCAAGCTGCCAATGTAGGAACCTTAGCTAGTAATCGGTAAATCGTTAAATCAATAGCTTCTTTCGGTCTATTTGGATCTTGAGATTCTGGATAGAATGTAGAAATAGTAGAAAGGGAAGCCGCTAAAATACCCATTGGATGAGCTTTAATTGGATATGCTTCTAAAAACACCCTCATATCTTCATGAATCAATGTATGATGGGTAATATGATTTTTAAAATTAGCGTATTCTACCTTATTAGGTAATTCACCATATATTAATAAGTAAGCTACTTCTAAAAACTCTGCTTTTTCAGCTAATTGTTCTATGGGATATCCTCTGTATCTAAGAATTCCTTTTTCGCCATTTAGAAAAGTTATTGCACTTGTGGTTGATCCCGTATTCTTAAATCCCTTGTCAAGCGTAACATAACCCGTCATTGCTCTTAGCTTTGAAATATCAATTGCTTTTTCATTCTCGGAACCTGTCAATACAGGTAATTCATAGGTTTTATCTTCTATAATTAATTTGGCTGTTTCGCTCATTTTATTTGGTGAAATAAGGGTTTTAAAAAATTATTGTTGCTAATATACGAAAATTTAAAAATATTTTATAAGTTATCGCAGTATTTTTCTCACAAAAGCAACGGTGAAGTATGACATTAGAAATACACCGATGAATCCTTCAATTGGAGCAATAATTTTAAAGTAACCCATTGGAGAACAATCACCATATCCAACGGTAAAAAAGGTGATAGCACTAAAATAGAGATTAGTCCATACTTTTTCAGACACTCCGTTAAACGATTCAAGACAGGTTAGGTAATTTACCGAAGAATATAATAAACTGTAAATGCCAGAGAATATAAAATTTACGATTACGATACTGAACAAAACACGAAAAGGGTTGGTCGCATATAAGCCTATCCAATCAAATACAACTCGCTGGAATAAAAAATTTGGAATAAAGAGTATAGTTTGAAGGGCACCCTTTGATTTGGCTTGTTCAAATTGATCTTTTAATTCATATCGTTTGAAATACACATATGCTTTATCCTCATCAATATACCTTCCTGTGTCTCTAAATTCTTCTTTTAACAGTCTAAATTGTTCCGCTTTTTCATGAAAGTTTGTATTTGTCTGGCATTCAATAAGATCTAACACTTGATTATCATCCCAAGAAATAAAAATATCTCCCATATTCCTTACGCCTGTTAAATTCAACTCATCTATTTCCATTTTAGTCAATCCAGGATTTAAATCAATAATGTTTTGGACAATTGACTGAGATAAATCAATGACCTTGCAAAGGTCAATTCTAAGATCAATGTAGCAATTCAATAAGCAGTGGTTTAATGAAATTTGTTTGGCGGATAGTTTATAAAAATCTAGCCTTGCGTTATTGAAAGTAGCTTCCTCAAAATCTAACTCGCAATTAGTCAACAAAGCTTCTCTAAAACTGACTTTACTAGAACCAAATTCTGCTCTTCTAAAAACTAATTTATTTCCTTCGGCCACATTTATTTCCTCAAAGTTAATTTCTCCGTCACCAAATTGTACTCTTCTAAAATCAACTTTTCCATTTCCAAAATCAACTTTGGAAAAATTAATTTCATCTCCATTAAAAATAGATTTATCGAATATGACACTCCCTTTTTTGAAAGTGGCAAATGAAAAAGAAACATCACCATTTCCAAAATGTACGTTTTTGAATGTGACATTGCCATCACCAAAATAGGTATTTATAAAACTTAGGTTTCCGTTTTCGAATGTAGCGTTATCAAAGTTTACTTTGCCAGAATTAAATTTGGCATATTGAAATACATTATTTCCTTCACTGTAACTAGTCCCTTTAAATGATACAGGGAAGTTTCCAAATTCAGCCTTTAAAAAGCTCAGGTTTCCAGAACCAAAGTGTGTGTTTGTGAAATCTGCTTTGGATCCAGTAAAATTGGCTAATGAAAAATCAACTACTTTCTCAGATTCGAATAAGGCATCATTTGCACAAAAGTCAATTAATTCAATTTTTTCATTTTGATTTAGATTAAACTCAGATCGAAAATCTGAGAGTGAAAAACCTCTTACTAAGCAATTGGAAACATCAATAGGGGTTTTATCATTGATTTTTTGATAAAGAGATTTCACATCAACTACACCATATTCTTTTCTCTCAATAAGATTATTATTGATGTCAAAAAAGGAGATTTTTGCACTTTGTTTGTGCTTTATTCCATTGTTTGTGGTTAGCGAATCGTTGCGTATTTCAACTTCATAATTTTGTATGTAGCGGTAAACCTTCACTATTTAAAGATATAGTAACAATATGAACAGAATACAATTTTACAGCAGTTTTTTAGGGTTTAGCTAAAAAATTATTCGCTTTTCCTATCCACTTTTCAGGACCTCCAGCAACGTAGCCTAAAGTTCCCATTTTTAGAAAGTTAACTTTATTCTCCATGATTTGGGGCTCAACTATCCAAACAGTGGGGTAGCCCCTAACAGCAAATACATTTGCTAATTCTCTATTTTGTTTCATGATGTTATCTGGAAGTTTTTTTCTTCTCGGGAAATCAAGTTCAACTAAAACCACATTTTCATCTGACCAAGTCTTAAAATCAGGTAAGTTAAATACTTCTCTTTTTAGTCGCATACACCACCCACACCAATCGCTGCCCGTGAAAAAAAGCATAATGGGTTTCTTTTTTGCAACTGCCACTGGAATAGCTTTTGAAACATCATCATACCAGTTTAATTTACTTTCTTGACCCGCCAAATGAATGGATGAAAAAAAGAGAATAAGGATGGAAAGCTTCTTTATCATGTTATTGTTTATTTTTTTGATTTGACTCATTCCACTGTTTGTAGAGTAAGTTGTGATAATATTTATGCTGATCAGCTCCAAAGAAAAATAAAATTCCAATAAGTTCTTCTTGTTGTTTAAAACCGTTGTATATAGCCAATCGAATTAAATTTTCATCTAATAATGCATAACTGGGATAACTTAATTTTCCATCTAAAATGGAATGGGCAAACCAATGCGGTTTACCTCTAGAATTTATGGCTCTTTTTTCAAATAAAGGATCTGAATTTACAAATTGAACCCCATTAAAGTTAATCGTGTCTCTTGTTTCCGCATCAAATTTTACCGCATAATATTTTTGATTCATGTAATCAACTATTGCTTTTTGTTTAAAAGTAGTAGCGTCCATACGTTTACACCAGCCACACCACCCAGTGTAAAGATCAATAAATACTTTTTTAGGTATGGAATCTGATTGTCTTTTTGCTATCATTTGATCCCATGTCATCCAATTAATTTGATCCTGTGAATAGGCTAGTAATGGCAGAGTTAATATGATTATAAGTACAGCTCTCATTCGTTTTCTTCCATTAACGTTTCCATCAAGAAATTAGTCATTTTCGTATACAAATGTAGTCTTGTAAAACCTCCGTAAATACCATGATTTTTGTCAGGGTAAGCAAAAAACTCAAATTGTTTGTTTTTATTAACTAAGGCACTTACCATTTCAGTTGCATTTTGAAAATGAACATTATCATCAGCTGTGCCATGTATAAGTAAGTAGTTTCCTTTTAATTTTTCAACGTGATTAATAGGCGAGTTTATGTCGTAATTTTCACCATTGTCTTGTGGTTTTTGCATAAATCGTTCGGTGTATATGTTGTCATAATAACGCCAGTTGGTAACAGGCGCTACAGCAATAGCCGATTTAAATACATCAGCGCCTTTAGTTATACAAAGAGACGACATATAGCCTCCGTAGCTCCATCCAAAAATGCCAATGTTATTTTCATCAATATAGGGTTTGTTGCCTAAAAATTTGGCAGCAGCTATTTGGTCCTCAGTTTCATACTTTCCAAGTTGTTTATAGGTAGCATGCTTAAAATCTTTACCTCTGAATCCTGTACCTCTTGCATCAACGGAAACCACTATAAACCCATTTTGAGCTAGATATTGAAACCAAAAATAATTGTTCCAAGACCATGCGTCATTTACGGTATTTATACCAGGCCCACCATACACAAACATGAGTAGTGGATGCTTTTTAAGGGTGTCTAACATTTTAGGTTTGATCATCCAGGCATTTAATAAGGTGCCTTCTTCATTGGGAATAGTGAAAAATTCTTTATTAGTTAGATTGAATTCTACCAGTTTATTTTTCAATTTTTCATTTTTTTCTAGTGTTTTAACCAATTTTCCTTTTTGATTGTGAAGGGTAATTTCGAAAGGGGTATCTGCACTAGAGTGGGTATTTATAAAATAATTAAATGTTTTGCTGAAGTTTGCTTCATTTGTACCTGACTTCTCTGTTAGGAGTTCTATTTTATTGTTCTTAGTATAAAGTGCATAGATCTCTCTCTTCGTAGGATGTGATTTAGCCGCTTGAAAAAATATTTTTTTTGATTTGGTTGCATAACCGTATACTTCTGTAACATCCCAATCCCCATTAGTTAGCTGTTTTTCTGTACCATCTGCATAATTTATTAAGTAGATATGGTTGTATCCATCTTTTTCACTTGTCCATATAAATTCATTTTCATTGATAAATGATGTGTTATCGTGTATATCAATGTAAGTAGAACACTCCTCTGTATAAATAGGCTTCGTTTTAATGCCAATATTGTTGGGAGTATCCATCGAAAAAGTCCCTGAAAGTAATTCTAGCTTGTTCTGAAGTCTATTCATTTTAAAAACGATCAATTCATCTTTTCTTTTGCTCCACATGATTCTAGGAATGTAGATATCTGGGTTATTTCCTATGTCAAAAATGAAATGTCTATCGTATTGAGTATCAAAAATCCGAATAGATATTAAAGAATTGTCTTCTCCAGCTTTTGGGTATTTAAATTTGTAATGAGTAGGGTATAAGGTACCGTACATTTTCATTTGAAATTCCTTAACATCTGTTTCGTCAAATACATAATAAGCCAGCTTACTACCATCAGGTGACCACTCAAAACCTTTATGAATGCTGAATTCTTCTTCATAAACCCAATCGGTTGCCCCATTTATGATTTCATTGATTTTACCATCTTTTGTGACCGGTTTTTCCTTAAAGTCAGAAAGGGTAACGTAAAATAGGTTGTTGTTTCTGACAAAAGCAATTTTACTGTTATCCGGTGAAAATTCAGCTAACCTTTGTTTTCCAAGTGATGTGTCAGAAAGAGATTTAAGTTTCTTTGTTTTTAGATTATATACATAGTAAAAAGATTTTGATGATCTTCTGTAAATGGATTCTTTATCAGAGGCCAATAAAATCCAGTTTTCATCAGAACTTAGTTGGTAATCGTCAAAATTAAAGCCTTCTTTAACTGAACTACTAAACAACGTAGCAACCTTTTTATTGGATGCATAGGTGTATTTGATAATTTCTTTAGAATCATCTACTTTTTTTTGAGATGTGTAATGTAAGCCATCGGCTGTTGAATTTATACCTCTTATCATTTTAGGATAAAAAGTTCCACTAGCCCAAATCAGTTCATTGCTTAATTGAGCATTGTTTACTAAAGAGCAAAAGAGAAAAAATAAAGTAATTATTTGTTTCATATTTAAAATATTTCAAATACCATACCAATGTTTGTACTACTTATTTTTATCTAAAAAATTCAATACAGATGTGATATGACTTTTCATGTTTAATGCGGATCGAAAGATAAATAAAATTTCATGCTTTGCGTTTAGTAAAAATGTAACTCTACCAGGTGCTAAGCCAAATAAATCTTTAGGAATACCAAGATCTTTTCTTAGTTTACTCTTATGATCAGTTAATAATCGAAAAGGTAGATTATATTTCTGGATAAATTTTTCGTGCGATTTTTTATTATCAGCACTTATACCAATGATCTCGCAGTCATATTCTTTGTATACATGGCTATAATCTCTGAAATAACAAGCTTGTCTTGTACACCCTGGTGTTTCATCTTTTGGATAAAAATACAACACACGATATTTCGTATCATGTTGTTCATATAATGTGAATTGATCGCCAAGGTGATCAGTCAATTCAAAGTTTGGGAATTGATCTCCTTCTTTTACTTTCAAACTTAGAAATAAGTAGATGTTACTTGTTTTGCATTAATGATGAGACAAGGAATATGATCTTCATTAAATAATAAACTTTGAGAAAATTTGTCATTGGAAGCTAAAAATCGGTCAGAATCATAAGAATAGGCATACATATCCATGTTATTTTCTCTTCCGTATTTCAATACGGTTTGATCCCAATTATTATTGTTTTCCAATAATTCTAATTTGTAATCCACTTCTATCTTGTTCAAGTGCTTGCTAAGTAAAACCATATTGTTTTTAATTTTAACCGCTTTACTTTTATCAAAGCTTTTTTCTGCGATAATATGAATCTTGGCATGGTACGTTTTGGCCAAATAACTAGCTAACCTAGTAATTTGCATACTTTCAGCTGAGGATTCTATATTGATACAAATTCGGTTTACTTTTTTGATTTCACTTTCCTTCTGAACCACCATGAATGGAATAGATGTACTTATAATAACTTTCATGGCAAAACTTCCAAATATTTTTTGCATCCCTTTTGCACCATGTGTTCCCATGATTATGGCAGTTGCACTTTTTTCTTCAGCAAATTCGCCTATAACGTTGAATATACTCCCACTTTTTATGTGCTTTTCTATGTTTCGATAGCTGCTAGAAGATCGTATTTCATCTAATTTTTTATTGGCTTTCTCCACTTCATTTTCTTTACCAACCACATGTAAAACATGCACTTTACTACTTGAAGGTTTAGCAATTTCTACTGCCTGTAAAAGGGCATTTTGAGCCGCATCAGTAAAATCATGAGGCACAACAAAACATCTTTCTTTTTCCATAATTAA
>JAYPLD010000080.1:2699-7465 GCA_038129265.1 Crocinitomicaceae bacterium | reverse complement strand
GAAACCATAGGTGATTATTAATTTTTGGAATCAATTTTGATATTGATTAAATCATGAATTTTAGACTCTCATTTATATCGCTGTTTTTACTGTTTTGCACTCTAATTACAGTTGCTCAGGAAGAAAGTAAAATAAGAATACTGTTCATTTTTGATGGTTCCAATAGTATGAATGCGCAGTGGGAAAACAGTAGTAAAATTTTAGTCGCTAAAAAGCTGATGACCCAAACCATGGATAGCCTAAAAGGACTTGAAAATGTTGATTTAGCTTTACGAATATACGGTCATCAAACTAGAATTGCGCCTGGAAAGCAAGATTGCTCAGATACTAAATTAGAAGTCCCATTTGCAAGTTCTAAAGAAAACTACTCTAAAATTATCACTAAGATTCGTGGTTTAGAACCAAAAGGAACTACACCTATTGCAAGATCACTAGAATACTCTGCAGAAGATTTTCCTGAATGTAAATCATGTAGAAACATCATAATATTAATTACAGATGGTATTGAGGCTTGTGACGAGGACCCATGTGCTGTTGCATTAGCATTAAAAGAAAAAAATATTAAGCTAAAACCTTTTGTTATTGGTCTTGGACTGGATACATCATACTTATCTCAATTTTCCTGTATTGGAGAATTTTTAAGTGCAGATAGTGAAGACTCATTTAAAGGCGTATTGAAATTTGTAATTAGTCAAGCATTAAATAATACTACTGTCCAAGTAGATTTAAATAATATAGTTGGACTTCCAAAAGAGACGAATGTTGCTATGAGCTTTTACAATTCGAAGAGTAATAAGTTAATGCACACTTACATACATACACTTAATAGAAATCAATTACCTGATACATTTGCTTTAGACCCTATTTACACCTATAAAATGGTAGTACATACTGTTCCTGAGGTAGTAGTGGACGACATTAAGCTTATTCCTGGAAAACACAATACTATCGTAGCTAATACACCTCAAGGTATTTTAAGATTAAATACTCAGGGTTCTAACAGTATGTATACAGGTATTAATGTTATTGTTAAAAATGAGAATGAAAACCAGACCATTAACGTACATAAAATGAATTCTGAGAAGGAATATTTAGTGGGCAAATATGATTTAGAAATGCTGACTCTGCCTAGGTTATATTTTGAAAGCGTTGAGATTAAGCAAAGTAAGATAACTGAAATTACCATTCCATTATTTGGATCTGTTCAAATTTCAAAAGGAAACGGTCCGGCATCATTATTTTTAAAGGATAAAGGTCAAAATATATGGATATATGATTTTGATAATTTTAGATATATCGAAAATCTTAATCTCCAACCTGGGAAATATATGATCTCATACAGAAATAGCCGTTCAAATAGTATGGCACACACTATTATTAAAGAATTTAAAATTTCTTCAGGACAAAATTTAAACTTAAACTTGTAAGCATGGAAATAAATATTTTAGGAAATAACGATACTAGATCAGGTTTTGGCGCTGGTCTATCCTATTTAGGTAAAACAAATCCTAATGTAGTTGCGTTGTGTGCGGATTTAACTGGTTCATTGAAAATGAATGATTTCCAAAATAAATATCCTGATCGATTTTTTCAAGTAGGTATTGCAGAAGCCAATATGATGGGAATTGCGGCAGGATTAACCATTGGTGGTAAAATTCCATTTACGGGAACATTCGCCAATTTTTCTACTAGTCGGGTTTATGACCAAGTAAGACAATCTATTGCCTATTCAGGCAAAAATGTAAAAATTTGTGCTTCACATGCTGGTCTTACACTTGGAGAAGATGGTGCTACTCATCAAGTTTTAGAAGACATTGGAATGATGAAAATGCTTCCAGGAATGACCGTAATTAATCCTTGTGATTACAATCAAACAAAAGCGGCAACCATTGCTATAGCAGACCATGTTGGCCCTGTTTATCTGCGATTTGGAAGACCTAAAGTCCCCATTTTTATCCCAGAAAATCAAAAATTCGAAATTGGCAAAGGTTTGTTACTAAATGAAGGTTCAGATGTGACTATTTTTGCCACAGGTCATTTAGTCTGGGAAGCAATTGAAGCGGTTAAGTTATTAGCAACTCAAGGTATATCAGCCGAACTCATAAATATACACACCATAAAACCTCTAGATGAAGAATGTATATTATCTTCTGTGTCTAAAACAAAATGTGTAGTATCTGCTGAGGAACATCAGATTGCAGGAGGTTTGGGAGAATCAATTGCCAAAGTATTGGCAAGTAATTCACCAGCTCCAATGGAGTTTGTTGCTGTTAACGATAAATTTGGAGAAAGTGGTAAACCAGCAGATTTAATGAAAAAATACGGTCTACATTCATCTAATATTGTTGATGCCACTCTTCGTGTTTTGGAGCGTAAATAATAATCTTTATGTAGTTTACAGAGAAATGGCAAAGTAGTTTCTCAAATGTTGTGAACGTCTAGATATAATCACAATAATACAACTTACTAAAAAGCATACATTTATTTTATGTATTTAAATATTATGTAATAAAATAATTATGTATTACCTTGATGTAAATTAAAATTAATTTGCATTGAAAAAATTTACCATTTTACTCATAAAATGCTTTTTATTTAACGTTATTATATCTCAAACGAATCCATGCGGATATGTTTCTCTTTTAAATGACACTTCGATTTGTTTTAATGACACTGTAAATATTGTTGCCAATGGTGGATTTTCTTATGCATGGTATCCTAATCATAACATTTCAGATACTTCCATATCAAATCCACAAATTTTTAATCATGTTGACACTACATATTATGTAGATATTACAGACAATAATGGATGTATGATTACAGACTCTATTACCATTTCTGTTAATATGTTGCCAGTGGTAAGTGTGCAAGGGATTGACACCATTTGTAATGGTTCATCTACACAACTGATTGCTACAGGTGCATTAGCTTACAATTGGTCTCCTTCACACAGTTTAACGAATTCAAGCATTCCTTATCCTATTGCTGATCCAAATACAAACACTAATTATATTGTCACTGGTACTGACGCTAATGGATGTGCTAATAAAGATACCATTACCGTTGTGGTTTTACCACTACCTAATGTTGAGGCTGGCAATGACACCACTATTTGTATTGGATTATCTGTTCAGCTTAATGCAACAGGAGGTGATACATATCAATGGTTAACTCCTACCAACTTAAGTAATTATTTAATTCCTAACCCAGTGGCCACACCCAATACATTAACAAGTTATGTGGTAAGAGCTACAGATGTAAATGGGTGTTTAAATACAGACACTGTAATAGTTGCTTTACATGATTCAGCTAATGCTGATGCTGGATTTAATGTTAGTGCTTGTTATGGTGATGCTATTCAACTAAACGCATCTGGTGGTATTTCGTATGAATGGGAGCCTAATTACTTTTTAAATCACCCTACTCTAGCAAATCCACTGGCTTTCCCAAATGATGATATGGTTTTTACAGTTCAAGTTACAGATAGTAATGGATGTATTGACTTTGATAGTGTAAATATTTCTGTATTTGTTGCCCATGCTGGTGATGATGCTATTATTTGTAAAGGCGATTCTATTTCTAGAAGTGTTGGAGGCGATCCAGCTACTGCTTTTAGTTGGTCTCCAACGGATGGCGTTTCTGATCCATCAATATATAATCCTATTTTATTTCCTTCAATCCCTACTCTTTATGTAGTAAGTATTGAAAATGCTGGTGGATGCCATTATACCGATACAGTCTTTATTAATGTATCTAATCCAGTTCCCACTTTTGATACAATTTTAAACCCTGGGTGTAATGGAGTTTATGCTGAATTTGTTAATACTTCAGATAGTGAATTTGGATTTACATGGAATTTTAGTAATGGAGATTACTCCACAGATTTAAAAGTAGAAGAAGTAATTGATTTTGGAAGTAGTTTCAATGCTACACTAACAGTTCAAGATTCATTGAATTGTACAAATAGCATAGATATAAATATAGATACTGATTTATTTGAAAATTATTTTGATATCTACTATCCAAATGTATTCACTCCTAATGGAGATGGTGAAAATGACCTTTTCATTGTTGAAGTTCCTGGTAGAATAAATGAATGTACAGAATTAATCATCTACAATAGATTTGGTGAAATTCAATTTATTTCAACAGGTAATAATTTGAAATGGGATGGAAGAAACAATGTAGGTGTTGAACTACCTAATGGTACGTATTTCTACACCCTTAATGTTAAAAATGGATTCTTCAAGCACAGTGATAAGCTTTTAAAATTAAAATAGCTTTAAATAAAAAATACTTAAAATAGATAACATATGATAATATTCAGATTATCAATAATTACTATTTTTAAATATGGATTTTTGGAAGAAATTTTTCTTCACTTATGGCCTAATCATTTTATCTCTAACTAGTTACTCTTCGCATGTTCCTGGTGGTAATATTTCTTATGAATGTATAGGGAATAATCAATACGTAATCACTTTAACCTTATTTGAAGATTGTGGAACCGCATTTATACAAAATGTAGCAGAAAATATTACCGTAACCAACACTTGCGGTATATTTTTTCAATCTAATATTCAATTGCCTATCATCAATTACAGAGAGGAAGTCTCACAATTATGTCCTCAGATGATTTCCCAAAGTGAATGTAATGGAGGGTCATTGCCTGGAGTTTATAAGCACACCTATAGAGATACTATTACATTACCTGCAAATTGTGACAGTTGGGTTTTTGCATTTGATGATTGTTGTAGAAATGC
>JAYPLD010000080.1:1352-2599 GCA_038129265.1 Crocinitomicaceae bacterium | reverse complement strand
TTTGATAGTAACGGAAACTTTATTGGCAGTATCATTCAAGATTTTCAATTTGAGATTATTAATTGTAATAATAATAACCCTACTCTACCCCCTGGTGGCATAGGAAATTTAACTGGAGATGGCGTTCAGACTAATTCGTATGAAATACAAGCTTGTGAGGGAGACAGTGTTTGTTTTGACATCACTTTTGCAGACGATGTTTCGGATAGTATTTATATCAATTCGAACATAAGTCAAATTTTTCAAGGCGCAGTCATGACTCAAAATACATTCACAAACGGTTTTGCAACAGCTAGCTTCTGTTTAATTGTGACTCCAAATAGCAGCAGTTTTTCAACTATTACGGTAAATGCCAGAGATAACGCTTGTCCCATTGTAGGTGTAAGCTCTGTTTCAATTGTAATAAATGTACTTAAAAGTACATATGCTGGACTTGATGAAATTATGTGTGAAGGAGTAGGTACAACCTTGAATGTAACTGGAGGAACGCAATTTAATTGGTCTTCTATTAGCGGAGACCCCATTGCTATTGGTAATAATTTTTCTTGTAATAATTGTGCAAACCCAGTTGCCAATCCAGATACAACTACTTCATATCAAGTCACTAGTAATTTAACTGGAAATTGCACCAACATAGACACGGTTGTTGTAAATGTAGTACCTGATTTCAATTATATTTTAACTCAATCATCAACAACTAATTGTATTAATTCATCAATTTTCTTGAATGTTGAACCAGTAGATTCAATAAATAATATTAATACGTATAATTTTATATGGGAACCAGCCAATTTATTAAGCAACCCAACCACTCATAATCCTACTTTTGTCCCAACCTACTCTGGTAATTTTGATTTTGAAATCACAACAACAAATCAGTATGGATGTGTAAAAAAAGATACTTTAAATGTAACCATTCTTCCTTATTCCAACCCTAGTGTGAATATAACGGCAAATGACTCCTCCATTATTTGTTATGATACCGTTAATCTGCAAGCTAATCTAAGCTCTGTACTTCCTGCATTATGTACAACAAGTATTAATAACTTTTGTAGTGTATCGTCTCAAACTGTCGAAATAGGAACACAAAATGGAGTTAATTCTGGAACTAGTTATCCCGCTCCATTTGGAAATTGGTATAAAAATGCAAAACATCAATTCATATTTCTAGCAAGTGAATTAAATAATATGCTTAATAATGGCACCAAAATTACTGAAATAGCTTGGGAAACAACTAGTCAAAATAC
>JAYPLD010000080.1:0-1252 GCA_038129265.1 Crocinitomicaceae bacterium | reverse complement strand
TATGACACCAGTTTAATTAAGGTGATATGTACAAACACTAACGGTGGATGTACAGATAGCAGTACATTAAACATAGATGTTTTTTGTAATACTTGTTCAAAACCCCTTCCTACTATTAATGATCCTTCATGTAGCTATTTAAATGATGGTTCTGTTGACGTTTCATTGTTGGGGAATTTTGGACCTTGGACTATTGATCTAATTGATGTGGGAAGTGTAACTACAATGTCTACTGTAAATAATTCAAGTAGTCATCAATTCAATAATCTGTCACCTGGAGCCTATCAAATTGTTGCAACAGATACTACAGGTTGCACAAATGACACCATTATTCAAATTAATTCTCCACCTCCATTCAATGTATCTACAGTTAGCTCATACACCATTTGCAATGAGGATAGTATTTTACTACAATCATCTGGAGCAACTCAATACGCATGGAATTCAAATTATCATATTTCCGATACCACTATTCCAAATCCCATAATATGGCCACAAGTTGATACTGTTTATCAATTGATAGGATACAATGCAAATAACTGTACTGACACTGCTTCAGTCACTGTTCAAGTAAATTCGTTACCTAGTATTTCCCTTTCCAATGATACATCAATTTGCTTTGGAGACACTATTTCTATAATCTCAGCAGGAGGTATAAATTATTTTTGGTTGAACAACGATGACATTAGTGATGTAACAGTAAGTAATCCAATGGTTTGGCCTTCCAATAACACGACTTTCCAAGTCCTGGTTACCGGATCAAATAATTGCGCTGACACAGGAGAAGTTTCTATTTCTGTATATGCTTTACCTATTGTTGATGCTGGAAATAATCAAGTTGGTTGTCATGGCGATTCATTTACGTTATCATCTTCAGGGAATGCTAATACATATGTATGGAATAATGGCATTAACGATGGAGTGCCTTTCCCACTATATTCTACTCAAAATTTTATTCTTACTGGAAACGATTTGAACAATTGCGAAAATAAAGATACTGTAACAATAACTGTTCACCCGTTACCTAACATTGATGCTGGTAACAACCTATCTCTGTGCTTAGAAGATTCAATCACCTTAAATGCCTCTAATGGTGATAGTTATACGTGGCTACCTAATTATAACATTAACAATACAAACACCTACAATCCAGTAATATATCCTCAAACAGATACTACGTATTTTGTTACAGGTGTGGATACGAACGGTTGTGCTAACATTGATTCCGTTCAAATCACTATCGATGCTTTAC
>JAYPLD010000079.1:0-7532 GCA_038129265.1 Crocinitomicaceae bacterium | reverse complement strand
TCTTCATCCCATTCCTTAGTTTTTTCTTTATTTTTATGTCCTGCCCAAATATCTATTACTACTTCACCATCTACAATGACACATAAAGAACACCCTATCTCTTTATATTTATCAAAGTTATGATTGTATATTCTTTTTACTTCTGAGAAATTTTCATGACAATAGCCCAACATTGCTTACCTGCCTTTTTCTATATATTAATATTTTTATTTTTTCTTTGAACTGGACAATTTATGAAAAAAAGAGAGAACTTGTAATATAGATTTTTATGAAAGCTAACAAAATATTTATAGGTGCGATAATCCTCGTCATAATAGGTTTTTTAATTTATATTTCTTTTGGGTTGATATCTCTCCCTTTTATAGTATTTTTGTCATTATTGTCTTAGCATTTTTATGTACTAAGCTTTGAACAGCTTTTTACAATTCGAGTAGGATTAACAAAAATATTTTTATTTTATAGGCTTACATTATTGAGTATCATTACAATTATAAATAATTACAAACATGAGATTGAATATGAATAAGTTTTATATAAATTTTTTTGTCGTATTAATTTCTTTAACCATATCAATATTCACCTTGTCTCAAGCTAGAAATGGTACTTTTGTTAACAGAGGTTTAGATTCTTTAGAAAATACAACTTCAAATACTGTCCTAGTTGATGAACCAACCAATCAAGAACAAAAACAAACAGAAGTTAACAATATAGATACTCGATCAACAAGAAACATTGTAAAGTCAGTGGTATACATTGAAGTTACTTCATGTCCGGGTGATGGAATTTCAGATTATAGTGCTGCAGGGTCAGGATCAAATATTGACCAAAGAGGACTTATCTTAACAAACTATCATGTCATAGAAGGATGTAGAGGTGACATATATATTGGTGTTACTAGTTCGCCCGATCAAGATCCTGAATTGAAATATATAGCAGAATTAGTCACATTTGATAGAGATTTAGATTTAGCTGTTTTGAACATTACTAAATCAATACCCGGAAATAGTAATTTTACTGGTAATGATTTAGCCTACCTAACTATAGGAAATTCAGATTTCACATCACTTGGTGATGATATAGATGTGTGGGGTTATCCAGGATCTAGAGGCGACGATACAGGTCAATCTAGAATTAATATTACTAAAGGCACAGTTAGTGGTATCGATTCATATAAAGGGTATAGAAGAGGTTGGATAATATCGGATGTTAACCTTACTTGGGGAAACTCTGGTGGTGCAGCACTAAATAATGACAATGAACTTATTGGAATACCAACTGAAGGCAGGGGAGTTGGGGAAGGAGCAGGTGTGCTTGGAGCTTTAAGACCTGTCAATTTAGCTTTAGATTTAATTGAAGACGCCAGAGATATAACGGGTAAAAAATAACTAGCTTTTAATTCTGATAGTTAAAACAGTCCCAGTTTCAATTAAATTTAAATCCTCGCCAATAGTTGTTTTATTAAGTTCGTACACTTCATTGACTGTTGTATTAAATATTTTTGAGATAATATTTAATGTGTCACCTTCCCTAACTGTATAATTGAAGTAAACATCACTTATTTCCTCAGTTTCAAGATTTCCATTTAAATTACTAATCTCTGATTCTAAATCTACTATTTGTGATTCTAGATTTGTTATTTCTTCTTTATATGTTCTAGTTTCTTCTAATTGTTCATCATAATCTTTAGATTGACTTTGAATTTTTTGTTCGTATTCCTCAATTAGTTCTTTTTTACTTTTATCAGAGTTGACTAATTGCTCATCATATTCAATTATCAAAGTTGCATTCTCGTTTTGTAATTCAATGTTTTCAAAATATGACAAAATTGAATAGATTCCTAAAGTCACCATTATTGTAACTAGAACCAAGTTTGTAAAAATTGACTTTTTTGAACTAACTTTTGGCTCATCTTGTACGGTTGTTGTTGGATTGTGAATGTCAGTTTTTAATTGTATCTTTTCTGTATTTTCATTATTTTGCAAAAACGCAGCCCAATCTTCTCTTATCGGGTCAAATACAATTGCTACCCTTCCAGAGTCAGAAAAAAAACTATCTTGAATAAATTGATCGTATGAACTTAGAAAAGCACCGAAATCGGGATGAGTATGAAACCAACCAACTAATTCAAGGTTGTCATATTTGTCTAAGGTTTTATATAAAAATGACCAATCTTTTTCAGTAAATTGGAATGAAGTAGCTTTGCTATCTCCCGCTAGAGCTGGAATAAAATCAATTACTGTTGTTATACTATTTTTAATTGTTCCAATTAAAAATCCTCCTACTTCTCTTGATAAATCTGATTTTGAATGATTATCCATCTTTGAAATAGAAGATGAACTAAGTAGAAGGTTATTTTCTTGATTTTTCATTATTAATAATTATATATTTCTCATCTGATGTTAGAAGTTCTAAATTAGGAATACTTAATTCAGCAAAAGTTTTATTTTCAAAATTTGAAATTTTTCTATCTGAATTGATTTTCATTTCTGTATTACATTTATTACAAATAACGTCTTTTTGTTTTGCATGAGTAATGTAAATATTTAAATTTTTAGAAGAGCCACATTTTAAACAATCTAATGATGTGATAATATCTCTGAACATATAAGAATTCTCACTTAAAGCTCCTTCAGCAATAATATCTTTAATTTTTTTGTTATAACTTATGTCAATTTTCTGATAATTTATACTATTGTGATCAACATAGCAATCACTCTTTTCTCTTAAATTAGTTTGAACAAATGTCATAGTTTCACCAAAAAAAGTCATCTGTTTTCCTAAGTTGGGCATAAAGCTTTCTGATTGTTTTGATAAATACAACAGAGCTTCTTGAACTTGGAAACCACTAATTATCGAGGATGAAGTTGCTGTAGTTGGTACCTTACCCAAAGTAATTTCATCCTCCGAGAGTAATGCGCAAGATTTTCTTATGGCTAATAATTTTAAATCTTCTTCGCTAAGTGTACATTCGTAACAAACACCTTTAGTTCCAAAAGATCTCACCAAACCATTTAAGCCCTCAATTGCTCCATCAATCCATGGAATAGAAAACATTCTTGTGTACTCATTTACCCACGATCTTGCTTCTCTATTATCTAGTGCTCCTATTACAACATCATAATCTTGAAATATACCAATACCTAAGTCTTGTACTTTTGAAACAAAATAATTTGAGTTAATATTTCTGAATGAATTTATTCTTTCAGAAAGAAGTTTAGATTTCGGCAAACCAATATCATTCTCATCAAAAAATACACATCTGGAAATATTTGTAAGATCAACTATATCATTGTCAATAATTGTGATTTTACCTATACCAACTAGTGATAGATTTTTAGAAATTTCATTTCCTAATGCACCAGCGCCAATAATTAGAATTTTTGAATTCTTTAAAGTTTCTTGGTCCCACCAAGTTATTTTCTTCTGTCTATCGTATTGATCTTCAACAAGATCTAGTTTATGCACCAGCTATCATTTCTGGTACTAACCTTAAAGTATCGTTACTTTTTACATCAGCACCTTCAAGAGTTTCTTCATCGTGCAATTGATTACCACTTTGAATATGTTGTATTTTATAACTTATTGGTAAACCGTCAGGACCAGTAACAGGCAATCCTAAAACTTCAACAAGCTTGACAGTAAGTCTTCCAACAGGAGCTTCAATGGGTACTTCAAAAGTTTCAACTTTGGAACCAGTTGCATCTGTTACATTAATTTCAATTTCTGACATAAATCACTTCCTTTCTTATTACTCTTTTGTAAAAAACTTTAAAACAGTATCTCCAACTGTAATTATTGAACCTGAATTTAATTTATGACTAGTTTCAACATTGATGTTGTCAACTTCTAAATAACTAAAATACGCGTCATTGACTACAAACGGGGTCGAGCTTTCTGTATTTATTTTGAAAGCATATTCTGGAATTTTTGGGTCTTTGATTAAAGTAATATCGTTCTTGTACATTGAGCCAAATGTAATTTCATTTGATTCAAATAAGAATTGTTTTCCAGCCATGCCTCCAGACAATATCTCTATCCAATACTTACTTCTAAAAGCTTTTACTAGTCCTATAGAAATTCCAACTGATAAACCTACAAATAATATTGCAATAAACCTAGCTAATGCACCTGGATAAGTCCCAAGTAATTCAATATCAGTTTGAAAACCATCCCTAATTAAATTTGTAATCGGATTGAATCCAAATCCACCTATTGCACCTCCAATTAAGCCACCTATCGCACCATTTATAATTTTTTTTCTATTCATACTTGGAAAGATACCTAAAATGGCCCCAGATAATAAACCCCAAATACCCCAAGATATTGCTCGTACAACTGATAAAGCTCCAAGCAATGTTTCAAAATCTAATGATGAACTAGTTTCGTATATGTTATTTCTAAAATAACTGTAAACACCATTATTAATTGCTGATGTAACGAACAGGAGAAAAAAGCAGATTGGTAAAACTTTTGTTAGAGATAAAGCAACATCTTTGCTGAAACTATAAACTATAATTTCCCAATATATTAAAAGAAAGAAAAGGAAAAGTCCCACAATTGTAAAAAACATTACGCTTGATAAATTTAGATTAAAGACATTGTTAAAAGGTCTATTGATTGTATCTGGTCTAGTAAATTGTTCTGCAAATGACCAACCTAACATTGAAGAAAATAGTCCTATGAAAATAAAATTAGAAATAGAACGATATTTTGATTTTGGACTACTGTCATCATCGTTTGTAGCAATACGTGCTTGTTTTTGTTCTATTATTTTTTCTTTATCTTTAAGTTTTTCAAGAGATGAGTCAATTTTTTGATCGTTCAAATCATCCATTGATATTTTTTTATTCATATTTCAAAATCCATCATTCTTAAGTTTATATCTTCGGTTGGAAATTTGTCTATATTTTCAAGAGCCCATACTGCTGCATTTGCATTTAAAGGCGATGTACTATTAAATATCTTGTAGAGTAACATTTCTCCAATTTGATAAATCAAATCAGATAATTTTGAACTTGGAGCCCAATGGTCTGCTATGCATATATAATTTCCAAAGTTTGGATGGAATATTTCAGTTTTATACGTGAAATATGGTTTTTCTCTTGGGTATGATTCACTTAAATCAATTTCGACAATGTGCGGTCCTTTAAGAACTAAATCTGAGTTTTTCTTTTGTGGATTCTTAAAAGCATAAGTTTTAATTTTATAAACTACTCGATACTTCCTATAAGGTGATTCTCCTAAAGGCTCAATATTAATGTACTTGTTTCCAGAAAATTCTTTTTTGAGTGATTCGTAATCAGATACTAATCTTCTATGTTTTGGCGAATTTTCACTCAACATGAGGATTTACTCAAATATGTGCTTCCATAAGAATTGCCACCCCAATAACTATAACTATATCCTATAACTCTTGAGTAATTTAAAGTATTAAAAACCCATTCGCATCCGTCTGTTAAGCCACTTCTGTATCCAGCGCTTTGACCAGCACTATAACCTGACGAGTATCCAGAGTCTTCTCCATCCTCATAACCCCTTGAATATCCTACTCTGTCTCCAGAGTCATAACCTCGGCTATAACCTGCTGAATCTCCTTTTTTGTAACCTTCTTTATATCCATCATCTTCTCCCTCTATATAACCTTGGCTATAGCCAGCTTGTTCTCCCGAACTGTATCCTTCGTTGAAACCTGTTTCTTCACCTTCTAAAACACCATCGTCAAATGCTTTAACAACATCTTCTCCAGTATATAAAGCCGGTAATAAAGGATACATAACATTAAAATATGCCGCGGCATATCCTGCAGGTATCAATGTAATAATCAACATCGAAATTAGAACTTTACTATTTTTAGTTTTATCTTTTTCTTTATTTGATACAGACTTTTTGTCTTTTAAATCTTTTGTATTTTCAGTAGATGAGTTTTTTTTGATCTCTTCATCTACAGAAGCCTCACAACCCAAGATTGAACATCCCCCGTTTTCTTCATAACATTCTTCATGAAATACAGCTTTACAAATCTTACATTCAAATTTTTTTTCTACATCGGAATGACAGTAGCTACAGTTCAACGCCTTATTATTCATAAGATAAATTATAAAATCTTATAACAATTTAATAAAACTTTTTTTACCTAAATAAAACTAACATTGTCCGGTATTTCTATAAACTTCGGTCCATAGTTGACTGCTGTAATCATAATAAGTATATGTTGTAGTATCTGTCCATGATGATTGATATCCACCTACTATTCTCAAGGCTCTGCAATACTGTATTGTTTTTGCATTTCCGCTTCCATCAACAAGTTCTACATCAAGGCGATACCACCCCTGCCATTCTCGACTTGTTTTATTATAAGGTACAAACTTTTTGACTTCGCTAGATGGGTAATCAACAACACATAAAATTTCAGCGCCCGAGACATAAACTGTTTGAGAATCATAATCTAATCTACAATTTAAAAATTCACTTCCAATTGCTTCATGAGGAGTAAGAGTAAAGCTAATATACTTGAGAGTATCATCATTCATTAGACTGCTTCTAACTCTAAAAGTTCGACCATTCAAATATCCTGTACTTTGGTAAGGTGCCCAGTCACCTACTGATGAGCTATAGCTGTAACCAGCATAAACCTCTAAAGTGCCAAAATCTGGAGCTGATTTATCAATTTCAATTGATGAACTACAATTGGCAATAGATTCATCTCCTCGTTGATTTGTAGCGGTTACAGTGAAGCTAACATTTGTCGATTCACTTACTGATGGAATTGTATATTTATATTCATAAGATACATTTTCTGCAAGACCAGGTAGAGCTAAGTTATTGTTTTCAATAGAGTCATCAACAACAGAACTTCCATTGAGATCAATTTCATATTTAATTGAAGTCACTCCAGATGTTGGCGCACTTACTGCATATCTATACACTATTTCTTCACCAATTTTTATAGTACTGGGACAACTAATCAATTCAATATTTGGTGGCAATGGAAGAGTAGTTGTTGTGGTTGAAGTGGTAGTTGTAGAAGTTGAAGTGGTAGTTGTAGAAGTTGAAGTGGTAGTTGTAGAAGTTGAAGTAGTTGTTGTGGTTGAAGTGGTAGTTGAATTCTCATTTGAAATATTTTCATTAATTTGTACCGATCCAGGTTCATTTGAGCTTAAATCAGTTCCTGAATTTTCTTCAGGGTTACCGTACAGGCTTTCAGCATTTGGTGAAATACAGAATGAAAAAAACACAATTAAGATTAAATAATTTAAGAACTTATACATAAGCAAAAGTTTAAACAAACATTACAAAATAAGAAAAACAATTTTTGAGTTTGACGTCTATGGTCCTCCAGGTAAAGACTCGCAAGGCTGACCATCATTATCACCATCTAGATTTGCAACATCTCCATAGTACGGATAATAAGTATCGAACCAAGTTTTAGCTTCTGAATAATTTGCAAAATCTCCACAGTTTTTTGTATCTCCTGGATTATCAGGTTGTGAACTAGCTACAGTTGTAGTTGTAGTTGTAGTTGTAGTTGTAGT
>JAYPLD010000078.1:6166-7694 GCA_038129265.1 Crocinitomicaceae bacterium | reverse complement strand
ACTCTTAAGTGAGTGTATTTGAAGTACTTATAAAAAATAATTATGTATTTTTAAAAGATGAAAAAAATCATACTAATAAGTTCTATAGTGCTTTTTGTGCTTAGTTCTTTTATCCTTAAAAGTAATAGTTCAACAAGTGTAGTTAGTTCAACTAACTTTAGCCAACATATTGCTCCCATCTTTTATGCCAACTGTACGGGGTGTCATCATTCTGGGGGAGTTGGACCCTTCTCACTAATTGATTATCAAGATGCATACAACATGCGATTTGCCATTCAATCTTCTGTGCTAAATGGTGAAATGCCACCCTGGCCTCCCGATACAAATTATACTCGTTTTAGGCATGAACGAATACTTTCTAACCAAGAAATAACGCTCATTGATGATTGGGTCAATAATGGTGCCCCTGAAGGAGACCCTAATTTAGCACCGACACCTCCTACTTATAACGCAAATGGACCTCAACTTGGCATTCCTGATTTAACCCTATCTGCACCTCATTACACAAGCAATGCCTTTATGGATGATGATTATGTCTGTTTTACTATTCCAAGTCAATTAGTAGCAGGAAAAAAAATAAGAGCTGTTGAAGTTGAACCAGGTGTACCCGAAATTGTTCACCACGTATTGGTTTACTTAGACACATCTGGAAACTCAACACCAGGTGTAGAAAACAACTGTATGGGACCTTTAGATGGGCTCTTGGTGGGTGAATTTGCCCCAGGTTCAGGTGCCATTGCCTATCCAGGTGATCAAAACTTGGCATTTGGCATGGACTTTCCTGCTGGGAGTAATGTGATTTTAGCCATGCATTACCCTGTTGGGTCACTAGGTGTTACCGATAGTACCAAAGTTCATTTTTATTTCTATCCAGACCAAATAAATAACTTTAGGCAAATTGAAATTAGTCCTATACTAATCAATTTCAATTTCTGTGTTCCTCCTAATCAACAAAAAACCATTACTAGCTCATTTACCGTACCCCTTTTTGCCCCGAGCTTATCTATGTATGGTGTTTTTCCTCATATGCATTTGATAGGAAAATCAATTAGCACCTATGCAGTGCTACCCAATAATGACACGGCTAAATTGATCAATATCCCGGATTGGGATTTTGAATGGCAAGGTTCATATAGTTTCCCTAAAATGTTAAAAATCCCACCCGCTACTAAAGTGGTGGGAACTGCAACTTATGATAATACAGCAGGAAATCCGCATAATCCCAATACTCCCCCTCAAACCATTTGTGCTGGTTTCAACACAACAGATGAAATGTTTGTAATATATTACCTGTACACGCTGTACCAAAATGGAGATGAAAATTTAGATCTAGATTCGCTAATGCAAAGTGGGATGACTAATATCAGTGATCTCCACCTTGAAACTAATATAGATTTATCCATTTTTCCTAATCCATCTAATGGCCAATGTAATATAGATCTAAGCCTGTTCAATGGAAACGAGCTAATTGTAAGCCTTTTCGATTTGAATGGGAAAGTAATTAAGCAAGAAAAAGTATTGAAATCAG
>JAYPLD010000078.1:0-6066 GCA_038129265.1 Crocinitomicaceae bacterium | reverse complement strand
AAGGCTTTACATGGAAATTATCTAGTGGCGTTATGATTCTTTCTAAGTACCCAATAAAGTTTTTGAAAAATGTGATCTTCAATACTTCCAAAAAATCTGATAAAGCAGCTCAAAAATCTTGTGTTTTAGTGCAGGTTGAGATTGGCAGTAAAACCTTGTTACTTGGAGGCACACACCTGGATTCAAAAAGTCAAGAATCAAGATACTTGCAATATGAAATGACAAAAAATGAAATTCTAACCCCTTACCTAAATGATAGTATACCTTTTTATTTAGCAGGAGACTTTAACACTTCTTCTAGTCATGAAGATTATAAAAAAATGATTTCTGAGTTTGGCTTAACTAGTTTTTCTCTTGATGACGAACGACCATATACCTATGATGAATACAATACATGGAATGAAACAGGCGTGAGATCATGGATTGATTTTATTTTTTACAATGAAAATCAACATCATCAACCCTTTAAGCAGTATATTCTAAGACCAACTTTATCTTTCAAAGGAAGTAAAATGGATATGGCAGATCATTACCAAATTATACTAGAAACTGTTATTTATTAAGTGCCTCTAAACGCTTGAGGAGAGGCGGGTGAGAGTAATGCATAAAAACATACCAAGGGTGAGGATACAGGTTTGATAAACTATCTACCGATAATTTTTTTAAAGCAAGTTGAAGTGCTTTTCCATCATATGTAGACCTGGCATAATCATCAGCTTCGTATTCATTTTTTCTACTCAACATATTCATGATCATACCTATTAGGGTACCTAAAGGACTAAAAAGGATACTAAACGCTAAAATTCCTAAATGAAAAACAACTCCATCCCCTCCCAATGCCTGAGATACAATGGGGTTTTTTATACAAACTTCCAATAAAAAGCACATCAACCCTAGCTGTAAAATAGTTATAATCATAGAAGTTAAAATGTGCTTTTTCTTAAAATGTCCCACTTCATGAGCTAATACGGCAACCAATTCCTCCTCCTCGTGTTTCTCAATTAATGTGTCATAAAGTGCTATTGTTTTTCTAGGCCCCAATCCACTAAAAAAAGCATTTGCCTTTGTAGATCTTTTAGAGCCATCAATAATGTAAATATTTTTTAAAGCATATCCTACCTTAGTAGTATAAGCCTCTATCTTTTCGCGCAATGAACCTTCTTCCAAAGGAGATAATTTATTGAATATCGGGACAATCAGATCAGCATAAAACATATTGATTAGCAACATTAATCCGGAAAGTCCTACCCATATCCATAACCAAAACCCTTCGCTTAGTAAATTAAAAACATACAATACCCCAGCTAAAACTCCGCCTCCTAAAATGATGGTTAATATGTACCCTTTTATTTTATCTAGAACAAATGTGTTAACGGTGGTTTTATTGAATCCATATTTTTCTTCAATAACGAAAGTATTGTAGCAAGTAAAAGGCAGGGAAATTATATCACTAACTACAAATAACACTAGAAAGAATAATCCAGTATGAATGAACTGAAAACTAAAATCGCTTTGTATCATATCAGGAAATTGCATCGAAATTTTATGGCTTAACCAACCAAATCCACACAGGTACAACATGAGAATGGTTATACAAAAACTTAAGAGACTTGAAATAAGTCCAATTCGCCCTTTTTCTTTTGCATAGTTTTTGGCTTTTACATATTCTTCTTTGGAATAAAAATCTTTTACACTTTCTGGAATAGAATCATTCCAGTTTCTATCATTTATAAAATCAAGTATAGTTGAAAATAAAAAGTTAAATACAATTAACCCTATCATTATGCTCAATAAAATTTCTGAAGTCATGTTTTGATTTTAACTGAATTGCAATGATACTATTTCTAGCATATTTATTCTATTTTAATTAATGGTTAATAAATAAAATGAATCTAAAAATTGACTTTAATTTTTGTTTTTTTTACATTTATTAACCTATGTGGTGAATTATGAAGCCTATTTGTTCTCTTTTATTGTCTCTTTTTATGGTAGCTTTTTATGCTCAAGAACAAGGCAGTGCTATCAGTTACTACACTACTGGGCTTGAGCATTATAATCATCAAAATTATGAAGACGCTATCGCTGAATACAGCAAAGCCATTGAGTTAAACCCCAACTTCGCAGAAGCATTTTTTCAGCGTGGATGTGCTAAACATAATGCTGAAGATTATAAAGGGGCCATTGATGATTTTAATACAAGCATTAATCTGCAACCTAAGAATGAATTGTTTTACAAACAAAGGGCTTCCTCCAAAACCATGTTAAAAGACTACAATGGAGCAATTTCAGACTGTGATGAAGCTATTTTAATTAAGAATGATTATGATAAAGCTTATGCACTCAGAGGCATCTTAAAAATAGAAATGGGAGAAATAAGCGGATGCAAAGATTTAGAAAAAGCCGGGGAATACGGGTATAATAACGCTCCCATTTTTCTAAAAAAATACTGTATGAAGTGAAATTTATATCTGAAACGAAGTAAGCTCTTTAAATGCCTTAATTCTAGCGTTTATTTCATCTTGTTCTACTTCTACTAATCTATCAATACCAAATTTTTCAACGGTAAATGAAGCCATTGCAGATCCTACAATAATAGCTGATTTCATATTATCCCAATTTATCTCATTACACTTCGATAAATAGCCTACAAAACCTCCTGCAAAGGTATCACCAGCCCCTGTAGGATCAAAAACTTCTTCTAATGGTAAAGCAGGTGCAGAAAAGACTTTATCTTGATGAAACAACAAGGCTCCATGTTCTCCCTTCTTAATGATTAAGTATTGAGGGCCCATAGTAAGTATTTGATTTGCTGCTTTTCTTAACGAGTACTCGCCTGTTAATAGCCTTGCTTCTTCATCATTAATGGTGAGTACATTTATCTCATTTATCACTTTTTTTAGGTCTTCGAGCGCAGTTTCCATCCAAAAATTCATGGTATCAAGTACAATTAACTTAGGGCGATTTTTGATTTGTTTTAGCACTTGATATTGAACAGCCGGTAGTAAATTTCCAAGCATGAGAATATCACAATCTTGATAAGATTCAGGTACAACTGGATTAAATGTTTCGAGTACATTAAGTTGGGTGTCTAATGTATCCCTTGTATTCATATCAGTGTGGTATTTTCCAGACCAAAAAAACGTTTTTTCTCCCTTCTTGATTTGCAATCCTTCCGTGCTAATACCACGTTGATGAAATAGGTCGATAGTTTCTTGGGGAAAATCTTCGCCTACTACAGATATTAACCTAGGATTTGAATTAAAATAAGATGCCGATAAAGAAATGTACGTACAAGCACCTCCTATTATTTTATCTGTTTTTCCAAACGGGGTTTCAACCGCATCAAATGCTACTGTTCCAACACTAACTAAATTCATTTTTTCTAATTTCAAGCAAATATAACATTAGCAAGGAACTTAAAAAGTTTACCCTAAAAAATTAGATGAAACAAAAAAAGTAAGGAGTATTGCATAAATTCAAACTTTGGTGTAATATTGCAAACCAAATTAAGCTTCTTTAGCTCAGTTGGTTAGAGCATCTGACTGTTAATCAGAGGGTCCTTGGTTCGAGCCCAAGAAGAAGCGCTTAAAGCCTCCACAAATAGTGGGGGCTTTTTTTTGCTCTATTCTAAAGATGCATATTGTTTTTTCTACTGGAACTAAAATTCAATCTTATAGCTTAGATTGGGGAAAAAACTAGAACTCGGTATGGTCACTTCTTTATCTAGTACCGAGTCATATTCTCTATAAATAGCGTTTCCATTTGAGAACAAGTTTTTGATTTGTAAAGACCAAATACCTGTTTTGCCTTTTTTATTGATTTTATACGTTAACGTAACGTCTAGAAATAATAAATTATCTTCTCTAAGGGTGTATGCCAATGGTTCATTCAATATGGTTTCTTCCGCCAACATCGATGAGGCTATGTCTATTGGGGTATAAGGTCTACCTCCTACATAGGCAAGATTAGTATTCCACCCAATAAAGTTTCTTTTATTCTTTTTTTCTCCAATAATATACTCCTTGCCCGCAAGGAATTTTATGTTAAATCGTTGATCAAATTCTGTACTTCTCCAATCACCATTACCATCTTTATAGTGAGATTGATACAAACTAGCATTTATCATATAATACAAGCCTTTACTAGCATATCGTTCTAAGCTTAAATCAATACCGTAATTTTTTCCCTCTCCAATATTAGATAACGGTCTTACTTCTTCTAATTCTGAAATATTCAATACACTATAGGTACCGTTTACTTCTCCTGGAACATCATATAGTTGTTGGTAGTAGGCTTCAATGTTAAAATAATGATTTTTAAATAGAGTAGACTTGAATCCAGCAATCGTATGATAAGCTTTAGCAAAATCTAGATTTTTATTGGGAGTAAGTCTATTTTCATTTTGGTACATATACGTAGCAAAGTGCTCAACCTGACTGTGTTTTCCAAGGGCTAATGAAAATACTCCATCTTTTACTTCTTTCGTAATTCCAATTCTAGGCTCAATAGAAAACTCGTTATTCACATTATAAGATAACATCGCAATGCCTCCGTTTAATTTTATTTTTTCGGTGATAAAAAATTGAAACTGTGAAAAAGCTTTATTTGTCAATGATGTGCCTAATCCATACACAGCTGTATCTAACCGATTGAAATCAACATTATGCTTTAGTACTTCCCAATCATGGATTGCCCATTCTGTACTTATACCTGATTTTAATCTGATACGACTAGAAAATCGGTGTTTAATACTAAATGCAGCACTTAAAGGTGAGCTAGTATATTCATTTTTATTTCTAATTATTTCTGAATAGTCTGATTGAAGAAAATTTCTATTATCCGCTTGTCTGTAGGAAGAACCTAGCAGGGTAAACTTCCAATTGGTTTTTTCATTTATCAAATGCTTATAGGAAAGACCTAAAGACGCCATGTCTCCTCTTAAAAATAAATTATATCGATCAATATCGCCCTCCCATGTTGTGCTATCAGCAACTGCAATTCTTTTTCTATCACTTGTTCCAGCTATTCCAAAGACTTTAAGACTCCCCTTATTTTTAGGAAAATCTAAAACAAAAGATAAATCTTGATATGTGGGCTGAGTTGGGTAGCCAATAAGCCTAGCTAAGCCCACCACAGAATACCTGTAATTAATTAGGAAACTACTTCCTCTTTGCTTGTTAATTGGCCCCTCTGTAGTTAAGTCTATCCCAAGCGTCCCTATTTTAAGACTGGTTTCTTTTTCTTCATTGTTGCCCTTCCGAAAATTCACATCTAAAATACCACTCAGCGCGTTATTGTACTCCGCAGGAAAAGCACCAATGTAAAAATCACTTTTGTCTAGTAGTTGAGTACTAAATATCGTAAACGTTCCTCCCGAGCTACCAATTCTGGCAAAATGTGTTGGGTTATTTAACTCTACACCTTCCACTACATACTTTAATCCTCTTGGAGAATTCCCCCTGATGGAAATGAAATTTTCTGAAAAAGCAGCATCACTCGTCACGCCAGGTAACATTCCTGCAACTCTTATTGGGTCATCTAGGCTTCCTGCTAGTTTTGACATGTCTTGAACATATATAGTTCTTACGCTATTTGTAGCCATATCATTATTGTGCTTAGACCTGTCCTTTTTGGGTTTAACCACAAATTCTTCTAACTCTTGAAAATGTTCTTCAAGATGGATATGTACTTCTTTTTTTCTACTGCTAAGCAAAGTTACGTCTGGTAATACGAATGATTCAAACTTTGGGTGACTGAAAGAAAGGTCATAAATGCCAATCATAACACTATCAAAATGATACGTCCCACTTAAAGTAGTTTGTGTGGAATCAACTTTAGTTTCATTTAATAACAACGTCACCTTTACTCCACTTATGGGCTGTTCAGAAAAAGAATTAGTCACAACTCCACTAATAGACTGCAATTGCGCACTACAGAAAAAGCTTACCAAAACAAAAAATATGGAACCTACATACTTCAAAGTGGAACAAAACTAATTAACTAAGCTTTAGCTTCAATACTGTTTAAATGGAAGTCAAATGAAATGACATAATAGTGACACTATGA
>JAYPLD010000077.1:0-8021 GCA_038129265.1 Crocinitomicaceae bacterium | reverse complement strand
TTAGATTCCATTACTGTATTTATTGATTTATCCTTTGCCTACAGTGATTGTCCATTAGATCATAAATTTATTTCTGTTTTAGGAAACGATATTCAATCTTCTTCTCATCATTGTCAAGGCCCCTTAGCGGCAATATGTGATACGAGAGATACGTTAACACTTGCGCCATTACCGATAGGAACCTATAAATTAGTCCATTCTTCTACTTCAGGCTCAGGCTCAGTTCCATGTACTCCAGGCTTTGTGGTAGACGATGTAGATTCGATTGAATTCTACGTAGTAAACTCAGCGTTATCTAGTGTTACATTTAAAGTAGATATGAATAACGTTACAGATAATTTTATTAGACCTGAAATCAACGGTACATTTAATTCATTTTGTGGTAATTGTGATACTATGGTAGATCTTAATCAGGACGATATTTGGGAATTTACTTCCTATTTTCCTGTTGGAGACACCATAGAATATAAGTTTTCTGCTGATAATTGGTCCATAGAGGAGAATTTAGATGGAAATTCTTCTTGCACAAATGGAGATTTAAATAATACCAATAGGCTATTTGTAGTTCCCGGACAGGACACAATTCTTGAAGCAGTGTGTTGGGGATCTTGCGATACCTGTTCTACATCTCCAGTACAGATTGAAAATGCTAATCTAAATAACGAACCTAACTTTAAAATATTTCCTAACCCTGTTCATGACCTGTTGACCGTTAATGGTGATGTTAGTTTAATTGATAAGTTGTTTTTATATGACACAAGAGGTCGTCTAATTTTGACAAGAGACACCAACAACATTCTAATTTCAGATTTAGAAAGTGGACCCTATATTTTAGTGATTTTTGCAGAGGAAAAAGCTTACAAATATTTAATTGACAAGTTTTAAATGACCTTTGATAACAGATCATTTATAAAATTAAGTCTTCATTTATTTTTCTTTTTTATTAATACACAGATAAGTGCAAATGTGTATTATGTAAGTAGCTCTGTAGGAAATAATCAGAACAATGGTTTAACCCCAACAAGTCCATTAAGATCTATTTCGGCATTAAATTCTATGGTTTTTAACCCTGGAGACTCTATATTGTTTAAATCTGGAGAAACTTTTAATGGTATGTTTTGGATTAGAGGTTCTGGAACTCATCAAAATCCAATTTTTATTGGAAGTTATGGTGGTTTAGTGAGGCCTATATTGAATGGAGATGGCTATCAATCTTGTATTTTGATTTATAATGATGATGGAATTATAATTAAAAACCTTGAACTAACTAATGAAAATAGCCATTTAGATAGCTTAGGAAATACAAAAACAATTAGCGGGTTTGGCGGAATAGCAAACACTTGGGGTTCTGGAAAAAATGTAAGATTTGGTATTAAGGTAGTTACCGACACTGATTCTTTGAATAATTTTGTCATGGATAGTCTTGAAATTCATCATGTTTTCCCAACACCATCTGTAATGACTCATGTACACAAGGGTTATGGAATAAAATTTGAATCACAATCGGATACTTCTAACCTTGATTATAATTTATTGTCGAATTTAAGCGTATCCAATTGTTTTATTCACCATACTGGGCATTATGGCATTTGGATTAAATCATTAGGGCTGAATAACCTTAATAATTTCAAAAATTTTGATATTAAAATTAAGAATTCAATTTTTGAAGAAACCGGTGGTTCAGGTTTTGTACCGAATAAATCTAAAGATGTTTTAGTAGAAAATTGTGTTTTTAATCACACTGGGTCAAGTGTAGATCAAAGAATGTGGAAAAGAGGGAGTGGCATGTGGCCTTTTGATTGTCAAAATGTTGTTGCACAACATAATTATTTTATGAACGCACATGGGCCTGAAGATTCTTATGGAGCTCATATTGACTATGGAAACGAAAATGTGGTATTTCAATATAATTATAGTTACAATAATGAGGGAGGTTTTGTTGAAATATTAGGTGATAATATTAACTGTGGTTACCGATATAACATTAGTGTAAACGATGGTTACAGAGAAGATCCAAATAATTTATCTTGGGACAAAAAGGGTAAGCTTTTTTGGATCTCTAATTTTTGTGGAAATGGAAATATTAGATGTCCAAGCACTGGAACTTTTATATACAACAATACTGTTTTTGTTAATGACACTATAAATCCTGAAATTTATTTCTGGCCTAATGTAGGCGATGTATTAATGTATAATAACATCATCTACGTGGGTTCAAGTGGTCAAGTTCTTCCAACTCTAATTCAAAACAATTTAAACACATTAGATATAAGTCACAATTTGTTTTTTGACTCGTCAAGAATTAATCTCGATATAGACTTAAAGAGTAATGCTTTTTGGTTAGACCCAGCAATGCTAAACCCATCAGCCATGGGTGTAGATGATCCTTCAATGTATCAACTTCAGTCACATAGCCCAATAATAGGAATGGGGAAATTGATATCAGGAAGTACCGACACATTAAATTTTATACAAAATAATGGCGGAATGGATTATTTTGGAAACTTCGTTTCTTCAACAGACCCTCCAAATATTGGTGCTTCTAACTTCTTTAGTACCCTAACAGAAAGTAAATTCAAAAATAAGGTTCATGCTAGTCCATCTATTACATTGGATGAGGTTAAACTTTCAGTAGCTAATTTTAGCGGTGAGTTAATTATACATATTTATGATGTTAATGGAAAATGGGTGTCTACTCAAACTGGCGATACAGTCTCTTTGAATAAATATAAAAAAGGACTGTACATTTTAGAAGTACGCTACAATCACTTAAATGAATGTATAACTATTGTTAAGTTATAATTAATTATAAATTCCAAAATAGAGGTAGTCCATAATAAACTACAAATAGAATAATTAAAATTGATATGACATTAATTAAGAAGCCTGCTTTAACCATATCACGTATGGTGAGTAGTTTCGAACCAAATACAACGGCATTGGGAGGAGTAGCAACTGGGAGCATAAAAGCACATGAGGCAGCTAATGTTGTGCCAGTTAATAATAGGTAGGGATGAATTCCAATAATGTTTGAAAGTGGGATCATTATAGGCAGTAACATGGCCGTAGTGGCCATATTAGAAGACATTTCGGTAATGAAATTTACGGAGGCAATTACGAGTAATAATACCACTACAGCATTGGTAATGGTAATGGAGCTAAGTTGATACCCAATCCATAGATCTATTTGAGTAGTCTGAAATCCATTTGCGATAGAAAGCCCCCCACCAAATAAAATAAGTATACCCCATGGTATTTGTACGGCTTCATTCCATTCAAGTAAAGGTCTTCTCTTGCTCTTGGAAGGTATAATAAAAAGAAAAATGGCACTAGTAATGGCAATCATCGAATCATCAAAATGGGGGATGAATGGGGTGATAATATATTTTCGGCTAATCCAACACAAAATGGTAACTAAAAAGATTAACATTATCTTTTTTTCCTCACTTTTCATGGGCCCCATTTCAAATAATAATTTTTGTACTTCTTGTTTTCCGCCTGGAAATCCTTTTTTTGGAAGCTTAAATGCAAATTGGGTGAGGTAAATCCATATGATAACGATTAATGAAGCCGATATCGGTAGACCAACTTTAATCCACTGAAAAAATGAAATTTCGGTATTTAAATTATCTTCTATGAATCCAGCAAAGATTAAATTTGGTGGTGTACCAATCAATGTAGCAATTCCTCCAGCAGAAGCACTGTAAGCCACAGCTAACATTAATGCTTTGCCAAATAGTTGGTGTTCATTTTCTTTACTCTCAGCGTGATCTTTTATTTGAGATATAACTGATAAGGCAATGGGAAGCATCATAACAGTTGTAGCCGTATTAGAAATCCACATAGAGAGAAACCCAGTAGCAATCATAAATCCCAAAATGATTTTATCGGTACTGCTGCCTAGTCTGAGTATAATGTTTAATGCAATTCGTTGATGTAAATTCCATTTTTGAATAGCATTGGCTATAATAAATCCACCAATAAATAAAAAAATGTATTTGTGACCATAGTTTGCACCTGTTTCTTGAATAGACATGATTTCGCAGGAAGGAAAAAGAACGATTGGCAATAGTGCAGTTACGGCTATGGGCACCACTTCGCTTATCCACCAAATAGCCATCCATACTATAACTCCAAGTAATCGAAATCCATTCTCACTCATTCCATTAGGGGTGTCAAATAGAAAACTAAGCAAGAAACAAATGGGTCCTAATAGCGTAAAAAAATATGTAGTATTCTTTTTAATAATTTAAAATTCACCAATTTAAAAGGTAAGCAAAAATAAGAGGTGCAACTATGGTTGCATCAGACTCAATTATATATTTGGGTGTATCGACATCTAATTTCCCCCAGGTTATTTTTTCGTTTGGGACAGCACCCGAATATGATCCATAACTTGTAGTTGAATCACTTATCTGGCAAAAATAACTCCAAAATGGGGTGTTCGTTTTCTCTAAGTCTTGATATAGCATGGGTACAACACAAATTGGAAAATCACCAGCAATGCCACCTCCAATTTGGAAAAAGCCAATACCTTCTTTACCAGCATAATTTTCATATAGATTAGCTAAATACATCATATACTCGATACCACTTTTTACGGTAGAGGCTTGTAATTCTCCTTTGATGCAATAGGAAGCAAAAATATTTCCTAAGGTAGAATCTTCCCATCCGGGTACTACAATAGGGATATTCTTTTTGGCAGCAGCTAGCATCCAACTGTTTTCAGGTGGTATTTGATAATATTGTTCCAAAACACCTGACAGAAGTAATTTAAACATGAATTCATGTGGGAACATACGCTCCTGCTTATTCTCTGCAGTTTTCCAAAGTTCAAAAATGTGAACTTGTAATCGTCTAAAGGCTTCTTCTTCCGGAATACACGTATCGGTTACTCTGTTAAGACCTTTGTCTAATAAATCTCTTTCTTGTGTTGGAGTCAAATCTCTGTAATGTGGAATTCGCTTATAATGATCATGAGCAACTAAGTTCATTAAATCTTCTTCTAGGTTAGCTCCCGTACAGGATATGAAGTGAATTTTATCTTGTCTAATCATTTCTGCAAGTGATTTACCTAACTCAGCTGTACTCATAGCACCTGCTAGACTGACTAGCATTTTTTTTCCTTCTTTTAAGTGTTTTTCATATCCACTGGCTGCATCAACTAGAGCAGCTGCATTGAAATGCTTAAAATGTTCATGTGCAAAATCTTTAATCTTCATGATCTATAAAATTTATAGGAAAGCATCTTATAATAAAGCTTAGCTGCTAAAAAATCAGGATGTGTGAGTCCATCAATAGGGGCTAATTCCACAATGTCAAAACCCACTACATTTTTGGATTCAAAAACCATTTTTAAATATTTTATGACGTCATTCCAAAGTAATCCTCCTGGCTCTGGGGTGCCAGTTGAAGGCATAATGGAAGGATCAAATGCATCTAAATCAAATGTGATGTATACTTCATTGGAAAGTTGGTTAATACTGTCGATCATCCATTGGGTTTCCCCATGTATTTTTTCAGCAAAATAAACTTGATCTTTACTCATATACTCGACTTCTTCAATATCCATGGAACGAATACCCACCTGAACCAGGTTACAATTTTTACTGGCGTCATGTAATGCGCAAGCATGGTTGTAAGCGCTTCCTAAATAAGTTGGCCTTAAGTCTGCATGCGCATCAATGTGTAAAACGGATAAGTTTCGAAATTTCTCATAAAATGCTTTTATAATGCCAATACTAATGGAGTGCTCTCCTCCAAAAAAGGTTAGAAATTTATCTTTTTTTAATAATGCTTTTGTAGTGTTATACACTTCATTAAACATGGACTCTGGCGTGTTAAAATTGATCAACGGGGGTAATATATGAACGCCATTTTGATAAACTTCCGTTTGAGTTTCAATGTCATATAATTCCATATTATCAAGGGCGTCTAAAAATTTCTCGAATCCTTTATCAGCTCCTTTCCCCCACGTACTAGTGCCATCGTACGGAACTGATTGTAAAAATACTTTAGCAAAATCTTCCTTGCAAAAACGATCATCTATGCCTGCAAAATTCCTCATTACTTATATCCCAAAAGCTGAAACATTTCTTCTACAGATTGTTCGTTTCGATATACATAATCTACAAAATTACCCGTTTCGTCTCTATCAATTATAATGTGTTTTGGAGCTGGGATTAAGCAATGCTTTATACCTCCATACCCACTTAATGAATCTTGATAGGCACCGGTATGAAAAAAACCAAGATATAAAGGTTCTTCATCATTCTCTGGAAAACTAGGTAGTAATACTTCCTGATTAAAATCTTCAGAATTATAATAATCGGAATGATCACAACTTATCCCTCCAATATTTACTCTTTTATATTCATTCTGCCACTTATTTATTGGAAGAAGAATAAATTTTTCATGAATGGACCAAGCATCCGGGATTGTATTCATTAAGCTGTTATTGATTAGGTACCAACTTTCAGTATCATTTTGCTTTTTTTGATCTAACACTTCAAAAATAATGGCACCACTTTCCCCAACGGTATACTTTCCAAATTCTGTAAAAATATGGGGCTCATCAATATGTTCATTTTGACATGCTTCTTTGATGTTTTTTATGATTTCGTTACACATATAATTGTAATCATAATCAAACCCAAGGTTGTTTCTAATCGGGAATCCACCACCAAGATTTAGGGAATTTAGCGTAGGGGATTGTTTTTTTAAGTCTGCATACAATTTCAATGCTTTTTGAAATTCACCCCAATAGTACATGTTGTCTTTTATTCCAGAGTCCACAAAAAAATGGAGCATTTTTAAAATCACATTTTGATTCTCCTTTATCTCATTTAAGTAGAAGTCAATAATTTCATTATGTCGAATGCCTAATCTTGAAGTGTAATAAGACGATTGAGGTTCTTCATTGATAGCCATTCTTATACCAATTTTCAACTTTTTCTCGGTGCCTTTTAATAAATGTAAAAGTCTTTTTAGTTCCGGTTTATTATCTAGAACAACTAAAATATTTTTAAATCCATCATCATAAAGAGATATGATTTTTTTTAGATATTGATCTGTTTTGTATCCATTGTTTATAATGATGATTTCTTTATTGATTTTACCTTCTTTGTGTAGGTTTCTTATTAAATCAATATCAAAAGAAGAAGAAGTCTCAAGATGGACATTTTCTTTTAGGGCAGCACTGACTACATGAGAGAAATGATTGCATTTGGTACAGTAACAATAATGGTATTCTCCCTTGTAGTTATGTTTTTTAATGGCACGGTTAAATAAATTCCTTGCTCTTTTTATTTTATCTCTTATTTCAGGTAGAAAAAATAATCTAAATGGAGTTCCGTATTTTTTAATTAAATGTTTGATGGAAATATCATGAAATGTGAGGTATCCATCTCTTAGATCAAAACCTTCTTGCGGAAAGTAATAGGTTTGATCAATGAGGTTAAAATAGGTATTTTTCATTCATATCACATAAAAGCAAATTAAATGTATTTTAAAAAATAATAAGTTTTACAATTTTAATTTAAATTCATGACTAATGTTATTGAAACAAATAAAGTTTAGTCATTTTTGCATTGGTTTATTGTTATCCATTAATAGTAAAGCACAGAAAGTAGTGGTTCAACCCTATTTACAAAAATTAAGCGATCAAGGTGTGGTTATTTTATGGGAGACAGAAGAAGCTAATTCTTGGTATCTAGATTGGGGTTTAGATCCACAACAAATACAAAGTGTAGTCTCACAATCTAATTCGTTATTAAATACAGGAAATTTTATTCAGCGGGTAGAATTAAATAATCTTGATCCATCTCAACGATATGTTTATCGCATTAGAAAAAATAATTACAACTCTCATTTTTTTGCATTTAAGACAGACGATACTAACGATGCGGAAAGTGCAACTATATTGGTGGCAACGAGTGACATGCAGAAGGATAATGCAAATCCTCATATGTTTGAAAAGGTTGTAAATGAGGGGATTATTTCATTTTTTGCCCCTAGCAATT
>JAYPLD010000076.1:3765-8251 GCA_038129265.1 Crocinitomicaceae bacterium | reverse complement strand
ATCCCTCTTGATCAAATTCCAGAAAATGTGGAAAAAATAAGAGAAATGCAGCCTGTTATCATTTGTTGTGCTGCCGGTGTAAGAAGTGCTCAAGCGGTAGCATTTTTAAAAAATAAAGGTTTGGAAGACGTAAGTGATGGGGGAGGTTGGAAAGAGTTGCAACATAAATTGAATAATGAATCGTAGTTTACTTTATCTACTATGGATATGTCTATTCACTTCCTGTTCTGTAAATGGGAACAAACAGGTTGTTGATCTTAGTCCTGTTGATTTTTTTCATAAAATGAATCAGCAAGATCATATTTTACTAGATGTAAGAACTGCTGAGGAAATTGGGAATGGTTTCATAAAAAACGCCAGTTTTATTGACTTTTACGATAATAAATTCAGAGAAAAGGCATCCTGGATTAAAAAAGATGCGCCAGTCTTCGTGTATTGTCACGCAGGGGGAAGAAGTGCTAAAGCTGCTGCCATGTTAATGGAACTGGGACAAGAAGAGGTGTACAATCTTTCTGGTGGAATAACATCTTGGAAGAATAGTGGTATGAGCATAGAAACCAACGGCAGTAAGGTTTCAAATAATGACATTACATACACTGTCCCTGAAATGGAGGAGTTAATCCGTGGTCGTAATAAGTTTTTGATGGTCCTAAAAACACCTTGGTGTTTGCCTTGCAAAAAGTTAATACCGGTATTAAATGAATTTAAAAAACAAAATCCCGATATTTTTGTTTTAGATCTAAATATGGACGCTAACAGCGAGCTTGCCAAGCATTATGATGTTACCTCCATACCTACACTTTTGTATTTTAAAAATAGTGAACCAGCTAATAAACATACTGGTTTTATATCTTTAAATGATCTTACCAACCTTATTAAGTGACAAAAAGTCATTTATTATTTTTTAATAATGACATAATGTCATAAATATGTTGTTTTCATTCGTTTTTGTAGCCAAGGCATAACATTTGATTTATGTTTTTCAAATTTTAAAACGTAAATGATGAATACAATTATTAGAAAAAAACAATCTCCAATAACAGGAATTTGGAGTAATATTTTAGATCAAGATTTTTTTGGAATGCCATCTTATGAACATGCAGCACATACTTTACCTAAAGTAAATGTCATAGAAGATGATAATGGATACAAAATTGAGCTTGCCGTTCCAGGATTTGAAAAAAATGACTTCAATATTGAAATTGATGATGATGTTCTTAGCATTTCATTAGATAAAGAAATAGATACAAAGACTACTACATACAATAAAAGAGAATTTAATTTTGGGTCATTTAAAAGAGCATTTAATTTACCAGAATCTGCTAATTCAGCTAAAATTTCCGCTCAATATAGAAGTGGGATCTTAATGATAGAAATTCCAAAAAAAGAAGAAGCTAAACCGGTTCCATCTAGAATGATTAAGGTGGCGTAAAAAATGTTTAAATTTTAGTTTGTAAAGGTGGCTCAGGCCACCTTTTTTGATTCAATCATCTTGAGAAATACAGAATACATCTATCACTGGTAGAGCCTTACTCTGAAAATCAAAAAGAGCTAGATTTTCCCAGGAAGAACCATCTTGAGCTTGATTTCCTTTCCAAGCTATCATTTCTCCTCCCCAATAGCAAAATCCATAATTTCCATTATGTTGGTAAGTTGTCAATTGTTTTATTTGCTCTAAAAAATCATATTGACCTTGAGCAGTAGCTTGGAAGTCAGGCAATATTAATTGCTCTTCTAAACCGATTACATTGTGGGTTTGATCATTCCATCCTAATGTAAAAGGATAGGCAGTTTCAGCAATAACAATATCCTTACCGTACGTCTCATATAAGCTGTTCATATTGATTTCTAAGCTATCAAGCGATTTGCCATGCCATTTTGGGTAATAAGATAAACCTATCATATCATAATCAACGGTTTGAAAATGATTAAAAAAATGGACGGAACCTTCATGACCCGCATAATGTAACATGATTTTTATTTGATGGTCATAATTTCTAACGGCTTTACATGCTGTATCAATTAATGTCTTGAATTGTTCCAGTTGATTAATATGACCGAATGGGTGAACAAACCCATGATTAATTTCATTGCCAACCTGAACATAATCCGGATTAATAATAGATAGAACATGATGAGTATAATCATAAATACTATCCAACAACAACTCATAATCACAAACTGCCCATGCACTAGGTAAGGTTTGAATAGCTGGATCTGCCCAATCATCAGAATAATGAAAGTCAAGCCAAATTTTAAAGCCATATTCTTTAAGTTCATTAGAGAACGTGGTGACTTCTGTTAAACTGGCGTGTTCATTAGCTGGGCTATGCCATAACTTTAATCTTACTGTATTTATTCCTTTATCGTGAAGGAACTGCAATACATTTATTTCTTCATGCTGATCGTTGAAGTAAATTCCGTTGTCTCCAACTATTTCTGGGTAAGTAGATAAATCTACACCAATTATCATGTCAGAAGGGTTGGTACAGTTGCTATTATTATCTTTCTTACACTGACACACTATTAGCGTGATGAAGACAGTTAACAATAGTGCTCTTACCATGTATTACAATTTAATTGATTTTGATCAAACGAACAGATAAACCACCAGCTTTGTCAAAAACATAATGGTTGAGAGTGGTTTCGGTATCATACATTAACGGCCTTGTGTGTACATAATCTTCATATTCATCTTCAAAGCACCACCATCTTCCCATTTCACCTTCATAGAGGAAACTTCCGTCATCTCTTCGCAGCCCACCTGGTAAACCGGTAAAGCCAGATTCATTTGTTGCTCCGTAATTGGGTTCATTCCAAATAGAACTGGTATCCTTCATTTTGCCTCCAGCAACATTAGCATATCCCAGAACCATGATTAAGTCTATCCAGTCTTCCTCATAGGGAACACGCCAACCATCAGGGCAAATTTTACATGTTAATGAATCTTCATAACCTATACTTAAAATCACACCATTATCAGCACTGTAATTATTTATTAAAATTCTATTTGAATCTCCATTAGAATTTGGATCAGCTACATAATAATATCTAGCTATTTGAATGGTATCCCCAATTAACGCATACCAATTGTATAATTTTCCATAAATGTCATCATATTGTTGATCATTTTCGTAATAACACCAAGCACCAGTTTCATTGTTACTCCATGTTACATCTGATATCGCTTGAGAGATGGGCGTTCCATCATGGTAAGAACTTGTTTTTAAATTAACCTGCATCCATTCTTGACTCCAACCATTGTTGTTTTCTATAATTACAGTAGGGTACGTATTTCCTTCTACATCTGTTAGTCCTCCGCCATCTCTAAAAGACACAATGGACTCTTGATTGTTCTTAGTACAGCTTAAAAACAGAATAAAACACAGAAGATAGACGGTTTTTGAAATGTATGTCATTTATTTTAGGTATAAATAGCTTAAACCAACGGAAGCAAATGTCATTTTATTATTTATTCCAGTACCAAAATAAGCATCAAACTGTAATTTATCTTGAACTAAATAGGCAAATCCAGCATCTATATTTAATTGATCATTAAAGCCGTACAGTTCTATGAAAGAGCTTATGTTATCTGAAAAATTATGACTCAGAAAAAGAGAATATCCTATTTCATTTTGGTTAATCGTGTATCCTACAGTATACCCAACTGAGTTGGTCTTACTTACAGCATAATTCCCAATTACTTTAGCATTAATAGGTTGTTCTAGTAATGATCCCATTTCTCCATTTACGTTTGGTAATGCAGTAGATGATAAAACAGATAAGTTCATTTTATCACTTTCATATAATTGAATTTTTGTTCCGATAGTCCATACTCCCAGTATAATATTTCCTTCATTGATCAACACATCATTCATTAGTCTTAGTTCTGTTTTTTCTGTCAATCCATACCTGAGAAGTAAATTTGGAGCGGAGATAGATTGTGTTTCTCCAGAATCTAGCTCAATTAAAAGACCAGATTCAAGCTGGATTCCATTTTTATATAAAGAAGTAGCGTTTTCAGTTAATGCACTAGGTCTATCCGTTGCAATGGTTTGACCTATGGCTGTATATCCTAACAAAATAAGTAATAAGCTTAATAATCGCATTATTTTAATAGTCCGAATTGATTAAGGTGATGCATGGTATGATGCTTGATCAAAAATAGTGTTTTTTCTTTAGTCATTTTCCCATAAATAGGATGAATGACAATATCCTCAAGATGTTCTAGTTCTAACAGTTTACGTATTAAATTATTTTTTTCATTTTCAATACTAAGTTCAGTTGAAGTTACTTTCATGAAGGAAGAAGTAGACAGATTTCTAGGTGTTTTCTTAGGATCCAATTTCATTACATATTGTAAAAAAAGAAAGCCAAAACTCCTGCCTAAAATTTGCATTAAAAAATTCACTTTAGTTCTTCCGCTATATAAATCGATAAAATTAGCGCAATGTTTTAACATTTGGGATGTATTCATTTTGCCCCA
>JAYPLD010000076.1:2237-3665 GCA_038129265.1 Crocinitomicaceae bacterium | reverse complement strand
AATTACGAAGATAAAATGGAAATCATCTCCGTTTCTGATGACCAGCTAGAAGTCTATCATTCTTTTGAATAGCCCAATCTATTTATAATTTCTTCATGCAATGGAAACATCTTAATAAGTTGATTTTTTCCAGGCATTTCAAAATCATTGAAGTCAAATCCAGGGCTAACTGTACATCCACATAATGCAAATTCGTTTTTATTTTCTATTTCAGAGGCGAACCAAGTACCTGCTGGGACTACGTATTGAAGTACTTCTCCATCTTTAATGTTATTTCCTATCCTTATACAAGCATATTCCCCGTTAGGATTTATCGTATGAAGTAGGAGAGTAGAGCCTAAATAAAAATGCCAGACCTCATCTTGTTTTATTCTGTGGAAAGCAGAGAAGTCCATTTGATCCAGTAGAAAATAAATGGATGTACTGTAATTTCTAGTCCCTTCTGTTAAATAGGCTAAAGATTCATTCTTAATAACTCCTTTACTCCGGTAAATTTCTTTAAAATAACCTCCTTCAGGGTGGGGAGTTAGTTCAAGTGTATTTATAATTTCCTTTGATGTAACCATCAGAACTGATGATTAGAATACGTAATGGTAATGGTGCCCTTTGATACCTCGTCTTCATCCATTTCTTCAGTATAACCTTCTAAGTCTCCAGTGAGTAGAGCTGGCATTTTTTGATTTTTAACATCAAATGACATGCTAATTTTACTAGGTAAATCAAATGGAGTGTCGTTGTAACTCATTTCAGCTGTATAACTTCCTTTTTCTTTAGTAATCAATATCATTTTTTGAACTAAGTCAGCGGAATCAATCCAAAACTGCCCGGTTACAATTTCGGAGTTGATATCCATTGGAATGACCTTGATTATTTGATCTTCATTTTCATTACCCATATCAATGGCAATAAAATCTTCCTTAAATAAGGAGGTGGATGTGGTTCCCATTTCTTTTTTAGGTAAAAAGGCAAACCCTTTAATCTTGTAATCTATGTCATCAGGTGATCGATAAATCATTTTCCCTACTCTTTCTTTAATTCTTATGAATTTAACATCAATATTAATATTGACATCACATGTGTAGGGTGGAACTTTTTCCAGTTTTTCAACCATGTTAAGCATCCTTTTTTTAGCATCATTAGATTGAGCTGTAATTAAACTTGTAGAGAAGCCAAAAAGTAATATGAGTAACCATCTAATCATGTTAAAATATCTTTTCTATTGAAGTTCCAAATACCAATCAGGTTAAAAATTAGTATATAAGCGAATTGCACTATTACGGATTGCTGGAGAGCTAATTTATCAATATCAAAATCAAAAAAGTATTGCCATTTTATAAAATGACTAGTAAAAACATAGGGTAGAATATCTTTAAATATAGGCGCACCTAGGGTGAATATTATATTTAAACCTATTAGTATAGCTATCGT
>JAYPLD010000076.1:0-2137 GCA_038129265.1 Crocinitomicaceae bacterium | reverse complement strand
AAATACATGGCTAGTTGCAGTGCTCCCACAATAAGAAAGATGGCTAGAAAACCAATATACGTTCTTGGTTTTTTAACGATTTTGAATAGTTCTATGTTTATGAGTCTGATCAATTCGTTAGGTTTAAAAAGTATTCTTCAAGAGTTTTGAGTTGTTTAACTTCGTAAAGAGAAATATTTTCATCATTAAGAGATTTAATCAGCTCATTAATCTTGGATTCTTCCCATTGTAAATAGTATAATTCATTTTCACTTGTGAAAGCTATTTGATGTGTATTACAATAATTTTCAAATGCAGTGTGTGAGTCTGTTTTAATTTGGATTTTAATCGAATCACTAGACATCAATTGACTTACTTCACCTTCAGCAATTTTTCTTCCTTTATTAATCACAATCATTCGATTAGAAATTTTTTCAATTTCCGCAAGTATGTGACTAGATATAATAACGGTAATCCCTCTTTCTTTGTTGATTCTTAAAATAAGTTCTCTCATATCGGCCTGTCCTTGTGGGTCAAGTCCATTAGACGGTTCATCTAGTATGATTAAACTAGGTTGATGCATTAATGCTTGAGCTATACCTAATCGTTGCTTCATTCCCTGCGAGTAACCTCCAACCTTGTCTTTTTTCCGACCTAGTAGATCTACTTCTTTTAGTACATCATCAATGATTTGAATGTCTTTAAGCTTAGACATCCTATACAGAATTTTTAAGTTTTCGTAGGCGGATAGGTTTTTGTAAAAGTCAGGCCTTTCTATTAACGCACCTATTTGATGTAAATACTTTTTGTTTTGGTAATCAATTCGTTCACCGTTTAGTTGAATTAATCCACTATCAGGCCTAATTAGCCCTAGAATCATTCTTAGTGTAGTACTCTTTCCAGCGCCATTAGGTCCCAAGAACCCATAAATGTCTCCTTTGTTGACATGAAACGAAATGTCATCAACAGCTTTGAAACTTTGGTAAGATTTGCAAAGGTTTTTAACTTCTAATATAGATGACATGCTCAAATATAAAATTTAGATACTTGTGGTATTCTCTTTTAGGTTTTTTTGTGATTTACACCGAGCACTACAATATTTAACACTCTCCCAATTTTTACTCCATTTTTTTCTCCAGGTGAACGGCTTTTCACATATCATGCAAATCTTTTGATCAAGGTAGCTTTTATTCCCTTTCATGATTTAAAATCAGGGGTTTCATGCGGTCTCGCGTAGGGGTATGAGTCTATTTTTTTAAGATTGTAATAGGTGTTGAGTCCACTAATCCCAACAGATTTTGCCTCTTCAAGGTTGATGTAACCTTCCTCGCTGATCGTATTTTCAGCCACATGTACTTGTAGTATTTTTCCTACTACCATTACAGTATCATTATACTTAATGGGGATACTCTCTACATGTTTTAATCCCATTTTGAGATTACTTTCCTTCACATACGGTGCTGGGAAATTGTTTTCAAACTCGGGTGTAAAATGGCAAGCATCAAACTCTGAGGTTTCTTTATCAAATTTAGCAGACGTATAATGTCCCTCCAACGTTTTATGGTTTGGTAAGTGATTTATGGTGTAATATCCATTTTGAAGAATGTTTTCGTACGTATGTCTTCTTACTTTTTGTTGCGGCCTTAAAATAAATCCAATAAGTGCAGGATTACTACCAAGATGAACTACGCTGCTAAAAATAGCTAAGTTAAGGTGATTTCTTTCATCGGTAGTACCAATTAAGTTTGCGGGCTTTATTCCTGTAATGCTATTTATGATGTTTAACCGCCTTACTTTTGGCATTTGGATAATATCTTCTTCGCTGAAAAATGTCATCATGATTTAAATTGTTTTATTCCTTTATTCCAATAGTTAAAGAATGATCCAGTTGCTTCCACATTTGGAAAAATCCAATCCCTTTCCGTTACCGTTCCGTTGTAATGGTTGGTAAAAGGATGTTCTTTAAAGTGTATTTCCATTTTGGAAGGTAATAATTCATAAAGTTGATCAAATTCCATTACGGCTATTTGAATGTCTTGTATTTCTGACGCCATTTCCATAATAAATGACATAACTTGATCGGAAACAGGATAGGTAGAAAAGTGAGAGGGTTCTAAAAGCAATATTCGATTAACGTCTTTATTTTTACTCCACAAGG
>JAYPLD010000075.1:0-8330 GCA_038129265.1 Crocinitomicaceae bacterium | reverse complement strand
AAAAAAATAAATTCAATGAAATTACTAGTTGATACAGGAAAAATACAAAAAAGTGTTTCCCATAGGCCTGCCAAACTATTTCAATTTAACAAAGTCAAATATTTGAAACTAAAAAAGTCAGGTTTTAGCTTCGAAATCTAATAGAGCTCTTCAGCTGCAAACGTAGACATACCTCCATGATTATGGCCTACATTGGGTACTTCTTTCTTAACCCAATTCATAGATATATTCATTGATTGTGCAATAGAGTCACTTTTTGACACAAAATATCTTCCTCTACTTAACCTATGAAGTCCTTGTGCATTTGCTTCTGGAGTTTTTCTTAATGAAGGATCATTTACATTAATATCTAATAAGCCAAGATGAATTTCAAGTTGTTTGTTGAAGGAGTTTGATAAATCGAAATCATTTTCTGAAATATTTTTTAAACCATATGGAAACAAAACGGTGGAATCTGGTATAGTATACCAACCAGAATTTGCAGAAATAGCTCTTCTGACTCTTGAATAAGGCTTAAATACAATAAATCGATGAACAAATTGAGCGCCAGCAGAATGGCCAAATAAATCATAAAAATTATGATTGTAATTAAAAGATGTTCTAATGTAATCAAAAACTGGTTCTACTATAGAAAATGACCACTTGTCTTCCGTATTCAAAACACCATTTTGGTTAATTATATTTCCTTCTTGATATGCAATACTGTTAGGGTAAAAAGCAGTTGGAAATTCAAAGGAAAAAATCATTATCCCTTTGGCATCAGCTAAATTAATCCAAGTATCTCGATATGTGTTTGCATTTCTATTCATTCCAGGGAAAACAAATAAAATAGGAGCATTTTGTCGATCAACTAGATCTGGAATGTAATAATGAATATTTATGGGCATATCAACCAAAGGCTCATAATCACTAAATTGAAATTGCCCTAGGTTATTTTCTAAAACTAATACATTATTATTTGACGTAGTAGGTTTTCTACACCCAAAAGAAATGAAGAGGATAACAGACAGAAAAATTAATTTTTTCATGGCTTTAAATTAATCTTTATATTTGGTTTGCTATCGAATTTATGTTAAGTTTTTCAAGAAGAGTTCAATACATATCGCTGAGTATTTTATTTATCACACATTTTAGTTGTGCTAAAACAAAGGATGTAGAACCTATTTCTAATATTGTTAATCCTGTCGATACCACCAATAATGATCTTGATACCATTTACCTTACTGAAAACATCCCGGGATTTATTTTAAATGAAGTTCTATATGACCCGCCATCTGGAATTGCTGGAGACGCTAATAATGATGGAGTTAGAGATCCAAATGAAGATGAGTTTGTTGAATTTGTAAATTTGTCTGATTCCTGCATAAACCTAAGTGGTTGTAAGATTTTTGATACTGAAAATCTAAATAATGGTAACGCTAATCATCAATTTCCTGACAATACCTTTTTATCGTCTAGAAAATCGCTCATTGTCTTTGGTGGAGGAACACCTAATGGCGTTTTTGGAAATGCATTAGTTTTTGTTTCAAGTAATGCGGTTATGAATCTTAATAATTCGGGAGATGTGATGACATTAACAGATAGTTTAGATAACATTATTTTAACATTTGATGTTGAACCATTATCAAACAACCCAAATGAATCCTACACACGTTTTCCAGACTTGACAGGAGATTTTGAACAACATGCTACTGCATTCGCTGGAGTTTTATTTTCACCAGGTACAAGAATTGATGGTTCATCTTTTTAGAATATTCCTGTTTGCTTTTATTACATTATTGATTACAACGTGTAATTCTAATTCTGAAATTGAAAAACATGACAATACTAAAGTTGAGTATAAGAAAATGCTTATGATTGGTAATAGCTTTACCTTTTATTGGAATCTTCCGCAAGTACTTGAGAAAATGTTTGAAGCATCAGAAATTAATATTAAAGTTTTTCAGAAAACAATTGGAGGAAGTAAACTCCATGAACATTGGACATATCACATGGAAGAAAGTTATGATATTAAAGATTATGATTTCGTAGCTCTTAACGATCACAGCACCTACCCATTATTACAGCTAGACTCATGTGCTAAATACATAAAATTATTTTCTGAAACTGCAAAAATTGAAAATGTGAAGTCCTATGTTTACGGCACATGGGAGTATCCATATTTAAAAAATATTTCATCTAAAAGACATTCTAATACTATGCAAATTTTAGATTCATTATCTAATATTAATGAAATTACATATGTACCTGTGGGAGAAGCATTTAAATATATTGAAAATTCATATTCTAGTTTTGATTTATACATGGATGACAACAAACATCCATCTCCAAATGGAACATATTTGATTGCCTGTGTTTTTTACAGTATGATCACTGGAAATTCGCCAATGGGATTACCTAGAAGATTTGAAGGCAAAAATGTGGACGGTAAAAAGATTTACTATATCATTACTGAACCAATTGCAGCACAAACAGCGCAGGAAGTTGCAGAATTTATTACAAGAGACTTAAGATAAATCAAAACTGTATTTGTAAGAGAAATTCTATGAAGAGTTGATTTAGATCCACATTTTCATAAAAATTTAGATATCTACTAAATAACTGAGCTTTTACAGCTCTTCCAGAAAAATATTTAGTAACACCAATTCCCAGCTCATCATAATTTTTCAATACCGAGTTAGAATTAAATCCAAACTCTTTAAATGATTGACCATATCTAAAGTCTAATGATATGTCTTTATTAAATATATATCCTAATTGAACGCTGTAAGCATTTCCAAGCACCATATATTCACTAATTTGAGTAGTATCTAATAACATGGTTGCGCTATTATTCAAGGCTGTACCTTGTAAATTGTAAGCTGCCGTATTTACATACTCAATTAGCATACTTAAACCTTTGTATTTTAAACAAAAGTCGAGGTTGTTTTTCAAATAGTTAGGAAATCGAGCTAGACCAATTGAATCCTTATCATAAAATAAAAAAGTTCCTTCATTTAATAAATCTTCGCTATAATGGCCCTCACCTACCTTATGACTAGCCCCTATATTTAAGGATGATGAAGCACCAACTAATATTTTAGGCTTTTCTTCTCTCAAAAGATCATGCCCTATGTAGGTATTCCCTTTTTTAAAATAGCCTAAAGGGTATATATTTAATCTTCCTCCGTATTTAAAACCACCTACATCAGCATCCAATGAATTTTCACCGAAAGAATTCATACCATCACCGCTTGTAATGGCTAATTTAGGTTCAACACCAATTTTTCCTAACTTAAAATTTGATTCTATGAATAGCCCAAATTCTCTTCCTGTGGTTGAAAAGTTCTGAGATAAATAATTACGGGATGAAAATTGAAGATTGTTTTCCATATACTGCATAGATAGGTTATTCATAGGAGTCATCTTTTGACCAAAGTAAAAATGAAGATTTCTCAATGGATGATAAGCGACCCATGCATCTAACAAAGCTGAAGATTCGCTAAAATTGGTTTGTATAAGGAATGAAAACAAACCTTCATTTAGCCTTCCTGACATATTGAAATATGATCTTTTTATTCCAATTGAATTTTGTGATTGTATGTTTTCCGAATCAAATCTATTATGAATGTAGCTGCTCTGAATCATTCCTCCTATATGAAAGAGATGTGCACTATCATCAAAATTAAATGACATCCCGTTACCTAGTTGAAAATCCAATTTGTTTTGGTGCTCAAATACAGCTTCATTTATATCAAGTGCTTCTTGAGCTTTGTAGGATGTGAAAACCATTAAAAAAAGAGCGAAAGGAAGTATTATTTGTTTCATAATTCTTTGTTTAATACGTATCGATGTATTTTAGAAATATCTTCAGGCTCGATTACATTAAATCTTAAAAAGCCTGATAACATTTCTGGTTCTAACGTTTCTACTGCTAGATTTGATCTAGATTGATTCATAGGTACAACAAATGTTCCTTTTTCAAAAAGGATTTGTTTTGTTTGTAATTTTGTCGTTACAATATTTTCATAAAACCCTTGAAACAACGCTGGTGATTTACGTTGAGAAGTGATAATATATGATTCCACTTCTAATAATTCATCGTACTGTAAGGTATCAATTTTTAAACCCAATATGGATAGTTTTTCTACTACTTGTGTTAGTTTTTTTTCAACTAAATAATAGTTTGGCCGAGCTCTTGTTTTAGTTGCTTCACATGCTAAACCATTATGAAGTACAATATCAATTGGAACTATAGCTTTGTTGTACACGTCTATCATATTTAACTTGTAAGGACTTTTCTCCTTCTTATAACTAATCACTATTTGTTCAGGAAAATCATGACAAGAAGTTAACTTTTCATTAATAAGCGTCTTTTCTTGAATGGTTGTTTTTAAAAAAGAGTATGCGAGTGAATACGTAGTGAAAATTCTTCTTTTAAATGATGTCCTGTTCAAACCTACTCCCCTTACTTCCATTAACATCGAAATACAATTCCCTAATGCAAAAGAAGTGGCACTGGACCTTGGACTAACAGAACCTAAATTGAAATATACACTGTTATTCTTGTGTTTAGAAGAAAGGTAATTATGATACTTAAGCCCATAGGTGTCTAGTTGCTGTTTCGCTCTTGGTAAAAAAACATTCTCTATTGTTTCTTTAATAGATGGACAAACATTAAGATTCCCTGTATACAAGAACATACAGTCGAACATAGATGTTGTACCATACTCTCCAAATTTCACAAAATCGACTCTGTAAGGTTTATACTCATGAAAATCAACCATTACATGAGGGTTAAATTCATTAATGGCCTTTTTCAAAATTCGCATCTCAGGATTAGTTAATTTAGTCTGGTCTCTATTTAAATCTTGACCATTTGCAGCATATCTATCTTGAATTTCATATCCATCTATATTTGCCATTGGAATTATGGAAAGATTAACATCTTCCAGAAGTGTTGTTAATGAATCCTCGTATAATAAATTATAGATGAAAAACAAGAGGCCCTCTGTGCTTGCTGGCTCATTTCCATGTAACCCCCCCATATAACAAACTCTAGGTTTTTCAGGATCTTCATTTCCCAGAAGAATCATGGGGATTTTTCTACCTTTTTGAGATTCTCCTATGAATTTATATTTGAAAACATATGGATTTTTCTTTCGAAGATTATCAAGAAATGAAATCAATTCTTCGTACTTGGTGAAGCCTCTTTTCTTATTAAATGCTGGCGTTGGAACATCTAAGTCAAAATCTGGGAAAAACTTTTCGGTGATTTTCTTTGAATCTTGAGCATAAATAACATTAACACAAAAAATAAATGAAAATATGAACCACTTAAAATTCACTAAAAAGCCAATTGAACCATTAGATAAAAAATACTTTCGTCACCTTCAAATGCTTGATTTTCATAAAGAGGGTGTCTTATTTGAGCATCATCAATAAATCTATAGGATGCTTGAATTTTAAAAGAATAATTTTTTGTGAAATATTTACCAAATCCAATTTCATAATATTTATTTCTATTGTAAAAGGCTGAATTATTAAGAAAAGAAAAGTCGTCAGGAATTAGACTTGTATATCTAGCGTCAATAGAAAACAAGGATTTAAAAATATAACCAGCCTGCAGGTTTAAGCCTCTTCCTAGCATCATTTGGGTTCTTACATAATTTTCCCAATTTTCAGGATTTTCTGGCTCAAATGCACTCGGCAAATCATCAATAATTTCATCTGGGTTAACATAACGATTATTTCTATGAGTGATATCTTTAGAAATATATGCTTTAGTATTAACGTATTCAGCCAAAACAGAAAAACCTCTATACTTGAATAATAAATCTCCACCAAATTTTAAATAATTTGGTAATCTGTAATTACTTTTTGAATTTACTTCCGATGTTCTTTGAGGTGGAGTATAACTAAAATTATAATATAAAAAATCACCATTTCTTCTACCTCTCCTACTTGTAATACCATCATTATAACTAGCCGAAAATCCAATTAATAATTTTGGATTTAGTTCTCTTACTAGATCTCCTTGCCTAAACTGACCGAAATTTCGAAAAAGTCCAAATGGTAAAAAATTTACTCTAGCACCATATTTTAGACCGCCAAAATCCTTTGAATTAAATTTGAAACCATATCCGTCACCCGTTGTAATGTTTATAGAAGGTTTAATTACCCATTTCGATCCTTTTATATTATTTCGGCCATCTAAGAATAATCCAATTTCTCTAATATTTGAAAATGCACCAGTCAATCTGCTTCGTTCGGGAAGTTGAAGGGTATTTGAAGCCATTAATACTTCTATGTTATCTGTAGGCGAGGATTTTTGTCCAAAGCTTACCCTATAATACTTATTGATATTATAGCCTACCCAAGCATCCCATAATACGTTTGAGAGTTCATCATTCTCCACTTCAGATTCAGCCAGATTTAACTGTAATCGATAACTAAAACCTGGATTTGACTGCTTACCAGAAATTCTTAACCTAACTCTTCTAGCTCGAAATCTATTGTATATAGAATTATCGAAAAGACCTAAGGAATCATAACGTACACGTCTAGATTCAAATAAACTTTGAGCATACCCCCTTAAAACAACTTTGTAGTTATCGTCATCACTCGCTAATGTAATTCCATTCCCAGGAATATAATCACCGAGAAGTAAACTTTGGCCTAATGTTATAACAGGCAAACTGCATATTGCATAAAAAATAAAAACTATTTTGATATTATAGTTTCTCACTTTTTTGTTTGATATGTCAGCATCAACAAAGACAACTAATTATGTGTGATAACTTTAGAATGATACCACTTGTCATTAATCAAACAAGAGATTTGGTACATGTTACTTTTAAATTCCCTCATATCAATATTATATGATTTAACATCTATTTTTTTAGAAAATACTAACTTACCATACATGTCATATATATTGACTTTAGTCATGTTTTGATTTGAAATCAAATTAATTAAAGAGTTAGCTGGGTTAGGATAAATTTGAAAACCCTTTTTAAATTCAGAAATAAATGATGGAGGTTGAGTACATATTGAACAACTACCCCAACATACATCTAATAAAACACTATCTATTGTTGGTACAATTAAAACTCTATTGGTGTAGGTAGGATCACCATTTGTACAAGGAGCTGAAGGGTCATTGGTTTCTTGTATAGTCCAAGCGTCTGCAGAAAACTTATATTCTATGGTATCACCTTGATTTAAATCCAAAGTTACTTCCCATACTTCATTACCGTCAGCATCTGACATTGGGTTGCAATCTCCACACCAACCGTTAAACGTACCGTTTAGCTCTGGAGTGTTGAAGTTATCTATTACCTGAGACATATCTACTTGGAATGTAATAGATGATGTATTAGACGGAGGTGGTGGAGGCGGTAGTGATATACATAAAGGATATGGACAATTGGAGCTTTGAGAGGTTGTTGACCCATCAGTGCAATTCACACCACCCATAAGCCACATTCCACCTGAAAAACTTACTGTACCATTTGGGTCTTTGTAAGCCCAAGAGTCCTGATATTCCCAAGGTTCACCGGTACCATCCACATTAGGATCTCCAAAAGTTTCTATTATTGAACCATTTTCAAATAGTTCTATTGCATCATCTCCATTTTGAGAAATAGAACTTGTTGCTTGAAGAACTAAATCAAAAGAGGAGAAACAGGAATCGAAATAAGTTGACATAGCAACAGTATCTCTTGCTAACAATATATGTGTACCTTGAGTAACACTTATTTGAGGAAACGTGTATTCTTGGCCATCCGTTCCTCCACCATTATTAGCTACACCTAATCCGTAAGCACTTAAATCAGAGATACTACTGGAAACATATAAATGTATTGCTTTTCCTGTTGCACCAGCGGACACTAAATCAAAATCAATTATACCATGTAAAATTAGAGCCGTATCTAAAACCGATTGAACTGTTACACTACCTACCATACCCATTCCCGCGTGTGGATCACATTGATAATTATAGGTGCCAGGAATTGTAAAAACATGAGAGTAAGTCCAACCACTTCCTAAGGAATTCCCAAAACTGGATGGATTATTTGAAAAAGTACTTTGATTACCGTTCACATTATGTGTACCACCTCCGTTAACCCAGGTGACTGTATCTCCTACATTTACTGTTATAATTGAAGGGCTAAAAGAATTATTAACCGTATTAACTACATGGTTTGATTGAGAAGTAAATACTAGTGCTAAAAAAGTACTGAAAATAAAGGACAAAATTTTCTTCATTATTTGCTGATTAAGTTGAGTATGTAATTTACAAAATAAAAAAAGGGAGTCGTTAAACTCCCTTTCATTTTTTTATGTTG
>JAYPLD010000074.1:0-8541 GCA_038129265.1 Crocinitomicaceae bacterium | reverse complement strand
ACGTCTTTTCACCACAGTCCTGACAAGGATCAGAACAACAACCTGAGGAACCACTTTGGCCAATTCCACCATTGCCTCCCCATCCACCATTTCCACCAGTTTGACCATTTACAGAAATATCTCCTGTTATTATCAAGCTATCTGTCAATGCTTTTAAATAGACTAAACCACCGCCATTACCACCGGATTGACCAAAATCTCCTAAATCATAAGATCGACCTCCTCCTCCAGCACCAGCACCACCAGAGCCTAAATGAATATCCAAACCCGAATCTGTTCCATAGAGCGCCCCTCCATTACCTCCACTTTTTGCAAATCCATTATTAATTGCAAAATCTTGAGCTATATCCATGTTGGACTCAGAATAACTTGCAGAACCATCTCCCCCATATCCACCTTGTGAACCAAGACCACCATAACTACCACCACCACCTGCACTACCGCCAGATGAACCTGCAATCACACCGGCTTCATCAGGACTGCCACAATGTTGTTTAGAGCCCGATCCAGTTCTACCATCTTTTCCTTCTTCTCCTCCGCCTGGTCCATCTCCAGATTGACCACCAAATCCACCTTCAACCTCAATTTGACCTGGGTTACTAGAGCCACTGCAAGAGGTTAATGCATTAGTGTGGCCCGTAGCACTCGAGACTAAAGCACCTTCAGCCCCACCTAGACCTCCTTCAAATCCTGCATGATTTGCATCGATATTTCCATCAATTCTAATTTTATCTGCATATACTTTTAACTGACCGCAACCGTTAGCTGAATAATCAACTACACTGACATTAACTCCACTTAGAATTTTAAAATCACCTATTACATAATAAGTTCCTGAAAGAGTGGTATCGTTGTATAAAAAAAAGTCACCTTGGACTATTGTGCTGTCACATTGTCCAAAATGACTCTTTACAAAAATTAATAAGATAAAACTTAGAAGTAGTCTTTTTACCATAATTAACACGTTTATTCTTACTAATTTAATAAATAAACGCTATGATGGTGACTATTCCTTAAACTTCTTCAAAGTCAACGTCTGTTACTTCTTCTTCGTTTTTATTATCATCTTTTTTAGGCTGTTCTGGATTTTCACCAGCACCTTGAGTTGCATTATACATATCTTGACTAGCCGCTTGAAAAGCCGTATTAAGCTTTTCCATTGACGAATCAATCAAAGCAAGATCTTTAGAAGCATGTGCCGTCTTTAACTCTGCTAATGCATCTTCAATTGGTTTTTTCTTTTCATCAGGAATTTTCTCTCCGTATTCTTTAAGTTGCTTTTCCGTTTGAAAAATCAAACTATCAGCAGCATTAACTTTCTCTACTTCTTCCTTCTTTTTGTTATCTGCATCTGCATTAGCCTCTGCTTCCTTTTTCATCTTTTCAATCTCTTCTTCTGAAAGACCAGATGACGCTTCAATTCGAATTGATTGTTCTTTGTTTGTTGCTTTATCAATAGCCTTAACATTTATTATACCATTCGCATCTATATCAAAAGCTACTTCAATTTGAGGCACACCTCTTGGTGAAGGAGGAATCCCGTCCAAGTGAAATCTTCCAATAGTTTTATTATCTGCTGCCATTGATCTTTCTCCCTGTAAAACATGAATCTCTACAGAGGGTTGGTTATCTGCAGCCGTTGAAAAAACTTGAGATTTTTGAGTTGGTATGGTCGTATTCGAATCAATCAACTTCGTAAAGACACCTCCCATGGTTTCAATCCCAAGAGACAATGGAGTAACATCTAATAATAAAACATCTTTTACTTCACCTGTTAAAACACCACCTTGAATAGCCGCACCTAAAGAAACTACCTCATCAGGATTTACTCCTTTTGAAGGGGCTTTCCCAAAGAATTGTTGAACAGCCTCCTGAATAGCCGGTATTCTAGTTGACCCCCCTACTAAAATAACCTCATCAATATCTGAAGTGGATAAACCAGCACTCTTTAGAGCTGATTTACATGGTTCAATTGTTCTTTTTACAAGATCGTCAATTAATTGTTCAAATTTTGCTTTTGTTAAAGACCTTACTAAGTGTTTTGGCACACCATCAACGGGCATGATGTAGGGTAGATTGATTTCAGTTGAGGCAGAGGATGATAATTCAATTTTTGCCTTTTCTGCTGCTTCTTTTAATCGCTGAAGTGCCATAGGATCCTTTTTCAAATCAAGTCCTTCATCTTTTTTAAATTCGTCTGCTAACCAATCAATTATTTTTTGATCTACATCATCACCTCCTAGATGAGTATCACCATCCGTAGACAATACTTCAAATACACCATCACCTAATTCTAGTATAGATACATCGTGAGTTCCACCACCAAAGTCAAAAACAACTATTTTCATGTCTTTGCCAGACTTATCTAAGCCATAAGCAAGAGCGGCAGCAGTAGGTTCATTGATAATTCTTTCTACTTTCAAACCAGCAATTTCTCCAGCTTCTTTTGTGGCCTGTCTTTGAGCATCATTAAAATAGGCTGGCACTGTAACCACAGCTTCATTGACTTCTTGACCTAAAAAATCTTCTGCAGTCTTCTTCATTTTCTGTAGAACCATAGCAGAAATTTCTTGTGGAGAATAATTTCTATCGTTAATTTGGATTCTAGGAGTATTGTTTTCTCCTTTAATTACATTGTAAGGAACACGATCAGCCTCTTTGTTGACTTCATCAAATCTGCAACCCATAAATCTTTTGATAGAATAAATGGTGTTTGTTGGATTTGTAATAGCTTGTCTTTTGGCTGGATCACCCACTTTACGTTCGCCTCCATCTACAAAAGCTACTACAGAGGGTGTGGTTCTTTTACCCTCACTATTCGGGATAACTACTGGTTCGTTACCTTCCATAACGCTTACACAAGAATTGGTTGTCCCTAAATCAATACCTATTATTTTTCCCATTTTAAAAAATTTTATTTGTTAAACTGATATCAAAGCTTATGCCATCAAAATAAAATCAAATTAGAAAGTGGAATTGTCAGGTTATACCTTGAAAACTGACAAAAAAAACTGACATTAAGGCAGAATTATCGATTCAACACCCAATTTGTTGGGCTTGAAGGTAAATTATAGTCGTCTATTTTGCCCTTCTTTTCTAACAAGGCCACGGTTGCTAAGGCAGCATCTAGCATTTCTGAAGAGGGATCAAGCACCTTTGGGTCGCTGAAATAAAGTTTCACAAATCTAGTATCGTATTTTCCAGATCTAAAACTTTCATGCTTTAGCGCAAAATCACAAAAAGGTAAAGTGGTTTTAACCCCAACTATATCATATTCATCAATTGCTTCAATCATGCGTTGAATGGCCTTTTCTCTATTGGAATCATGTACTATTAACTTGGCAATCATAGGATCATAATATATGGGTATTTCCATATGTTGCTCTAGTGCATCATCTACCCTAACATGATCACCTGTGGGTATAGAATAGACATCAACAGTCCCAATATCGGGAAGAAAATCATTGGATGGGTCTTCAGCATAAACTCTAATTTCAATCGCATGACCATTGATTTTTAAATCTTCCTGCCTAAAACTTAATTTTTCACCTTCAGCTATCCTTATTTGTTGCTCAACCAAATCAAGTCCTGTAATTAATTCAGTAACAGGGTGCTCTACTTGTAATCTTGTATTCATTTCAAGAAAGTAAAATGAATCATTTTCGTAAATAAATTCTACTGTACCAGCTCCATAATAATCGCATGATCTTGCCACATCACAAGCCGCTTTTCCCATTTCAGCTCTTAATTGTTCTGAAAGTACTGAGGAAGGTGCTTCCTCAATTACCTTTTGATGTCTTCTTTGAATTGAACAATCTCTTTCAAATAAATGTACAACATGGCCGTGTTGATCAGCTAATATTTGAATTTCAATATGCCTTGGTTCTGTGATGTATTTTTCAATAAAAACAGCACCATTTCCAAATGCATTTTTCGCTTCACTAACCGCTCTTTTCATTTGATTTTCAAATTCGCTATCCTTTTCCACAATTCTCATCCCCTTTCCTCCGCCTCCAGCAGCAGCCTTAATGAGAATAGGATAACCAATTTGATTCGCTACTTTTTTGGCCTTAGACACATCGGTCACTTCTTCATTTAGACCTGGAACCATGGGAATATCATAAGCTAAAACTGCTTTTTTAGCAGATAATTTATCACCCATAATTTCGATGGATTTTCCAGATGGTCCGATGAATTTAATCCCTGCATCAATTACTTTTTGTGCAAATGAAGAATTCTCTGACAAAAAACCATATCCTGGGTGTATACCATCTACATTTAAATTTTTAGCTACCTCTATGATTTCATCTTGCTTTAAATAGCTTTCAGCAGATGGTGGGGGCCCAATAAGAACACTTTGGTCTGCAAATTTCACAAATGGAGCACCCTTATCTGCTTCGGAATAAATAGCAACAGTACTTATACCTAACTTTTTACAAGTTTTCATGATTCTAAGGGCTATTTCACCCCTATTTGCCACTAAGATTTTAGTTATCTTCTGCATAAGTTGATTTATATGTATTTAGTAAAAGAGAAGCTATAGTCATAGGCCCAACACCACCAGGGACAGGTGTAATGTAGGAAGTTTTAGGGGCTACATTTTCAAAGTCCACATCTCCAATTAATCTAAACCCATTCTTTTTAGATTCATCATTTATACGGTGTATACCTACATCAATAATAACAGCGCCCTCTTTTACCATATCTTCTGTCAAAAACAACGGTCTTCCTATAGCCACTACAATTATATCTGCAGCTTTACAAATTTCAGGTAGATCTTTTGTCCTACTGTGTGCAAGCGTTACTGTAGCATTTCCTGTTTTACTTTTTCTAGAGAGCAATATGCTAACCGGTGTTCCTACAATACTACTTCTACCAATAACGACACAATTTTTGCCCTCCGTTTCAATGTCGTACCTTTTTAACAATTCAATAACTCCATTTGGTGTAGCAGGTAAGAAAGCAGGCAAACCTAATGTCATGTTGCCCACGTTCATCGGGTGAAATCCATCTACGTCTTTCTTAGGATCGATAGCCAGAGTGACTTTAGACTCATCTATATGATCAGGTAAGGGTAATTGAACAATAAATCCATCCACATCATTATCTGTGTTTAAATCATGTATCTTATTGAGTAATTTTTCTTCAGAAATGTTTGACTCTAAATTTATAAGCGTGGATTTAAAACCTATTCGATCACATGCTTTAACTTTTGCATTCACATAGGTTTGACTTGGACCATCATCTCCTACCAAAATAGCAGCAAGATGAGGTCTTTTTAATCCTTTACTCACCTTTTCTTCGACCTTTTGAGCAAGTTCTTGCTGAATGGTTAGAGACGTTTTTTTTCCATCAAGAATTTTCATAAACTATATGTTACATTGGCATTCTACCGCCCATCCTTTTAAATTGCTTCATCATATTCATCATATTCTGCTTATTACTCATCAATTTCATCATTTTTTTGGTTTGATTAAATTGCTTCAGTAGTTTATTCACTTCATTTAAATCATTTCCACTACCCCCTGCAATTCTCTTTTTACGTTGCATATTAATGATGTCTGGGTTTTCTCTTTCTATTGGTGTCATGGAATCAATCATAGCTAGAATAGGTACAAATGATTCTTCATCAACTTCATTGCCTTGCATCGCTTTTTTCATTCCAGGAATCATACCTGCAATATCTTTCATACCCCCCATTTTTTTTATTTGATTGATTTGATCTCTAAAATCGTTAAAATCAAACTTATTTTTCTTGATCTTTCTGTGTAATTTTTTTGCCTCTTCTTCGTCAAATTGCTCTTGAGCTCTTTCCACTAAAGAAACTACGTCCCCCATACCCAGAATTCGATCGGCCATACGACTTGGATGAAATACGTCCAGGGCTTCCATCTTTTCGCCTGTCCCAATAAATTTAATTGGCTTATTTACTACAGACTTGATCGACAAAGCGGCACCCCCACGGGTATCTCCATCTAGTTTGGTTAAAACCACACCATCAAAGTCTACTTTTTCATTAAAAGCCTTTGCTGTATTTACGGCATCTTGACCAGTCATAGCATCGACTACAAACAAGGTTTCAGATGGATTAATTCCTTTTTTGATGTCATAAATTTCATCCATCATTTGTTGATCTACTGCTAGACGACCAGCCGTATCCACTATAACAAGGTTATGGCCGTTACTTTTAGCAAACTGGATACCATCTTTAGCAATCTTTACTGGATCTTTTGTTTCCTTATCAGAGTATACAGTTACTCCTATACCTTCACCAACCACATGAAGTTGATCTATGGCAGCTGGCCTGTAGACATCGCATGCAACCAGCAGAGGGTTTTTTCCTTTTTTTGATTTTAAATAGTTAGCTAATTTTCCTGAAAATGTAGTTTTACCCGAACCTTGTAATCCCGACATCAGTACTACCGCAGGGCTACCACTAACATTTAACTCTGATGTATCACTTCCCATAAGAGTAGTAAGCTCTTCATGGGTAATTTTAATTAATAATTGACCTGGAGAGATACTTGTCAGCACATTTTGACCTAGTGCTTTTTCTTTTATATTCTGAGTAAAAGTTTTAGCCGTTTTAAAACTTACATCTGCTTCTAACAATGCACGTCTTACTTCTTTTAATGTCTCCGCTACATTAATTTCAGTAATTTGCCCATGTCCTTTTAGTACTTTAAACGCTCTTTCTAACTTATCGGATAAATTGTCAAACATAATTTTTGCTTATGTTGACAAATATAGAAATGAATATGAGCATTAAATATATTTATACTAGATTTCCAACAAATGAACCTAGTAAGCATAATAATTCCATTTAAAAATCCTGGAAAGTACTTTAAACCTTGCTTAGAATCAATCAAGAATCAATCTTATCAACATTTTGAAGTCCTAATGATTGATGACCATAGTGATAAAGAGGACGTAGAAGTGGCAAAAATGGCACAGATGAAAGATGAAAGATTTCAATTGCATCGTTCAAATGGATTAGGAATAATAAGTGCATTACAGACTGGTCTTGATCTGGCAAAGGGTGATTTAATTTCAAGGATGGATGCAGATGACTTAATGACAAAAGATAAGATAGAACTTATGAGAAGTGCACTCCTAAGATCGAATAAAAAATCCGTTTGCACAGCACTAGTCTCCTATTTTGCGTCTGAAAAAAAGATGCAAGAAGGATTTTTAAAATATGAAACATGGCTCAATAACTTAACTACTAAGGAATCAAACTTCACTCAAATTTATAAAGAATGTACCATCCCATCCCCATGTTGGATGGCAAAGAAAATAGACATAGAAAACATTGGAGGGTTTAAAAGTCTCTCCTATCCAGAGGACTACGATTTGGCATTTAAAATGTTCTATTCGAAATTCAAAATTGTTTCTGTCAAGAAAGTTTTACACTATTGGAGAGATCACCCTAATAGAATTTCAAGAACAAGTGAAACATATAAAATGGAAAATTTTACTCCCCTAAAAATAAAATATCTACTAGAAAATGAAATAAAACGTGAACAAGTCATTTTGTGGGGAGCTGGAAAAAAAGGAAAACGTATAGCTAAACAACTATTGGAAAAAAAGGTTCCATTTGATTGGATAACGGAGAACCCTAATAAAAAAGGTAAATCCATTTATGGTAAACTCGTCCAAGATTTAAGCATGCTTAAAAACGAAAATCAAAAAGTTATCATTTGTGCCATTAGTCAAAAGGGATTTGAAATACCGAGTAATTCAAATTTCAATAGGTATATCTCATTTTACTAATTAATCACACTAAATTGATGATATCGCAAGTTATTGTATAAATTTGAATATGGGTAAACGAATACTTCAGATAATTACATTGATTTTTGTGTGTTTTTTCATTACAAATTGTAATAATGACCACAGATTAACGGAAGGCAAAATAGAATATAAAATCACCTATCCATGTTTAGAAGAATCTAATAATCCCATGAGGATGTTCCTTCCCAAAAAAATGGTTACGACATTTAAAGATCATTGCTACAAAAACGAATTTATTTTTTCAGCAGATAATTTTAAATTGGAGTTACTAAGTGAGTGCCATTCAAAAAAAACAAAATTAGGTTTTGCCATGGGCAAAAACAGAATTTACACTGAGCTTGATTCTAATTCCATATCCAATTTATTAAGTGAGCTTCCTGTTTATTCAAAACAAGGCGATTTGATAGATGAGGGGTTTTTTCTAAATAAACCGTTCAAGAAATTTAAGGTAATTGAAAAAGGTAAAGAGAAAGAATTTGAAATAAAAACAACAGATGCCATTAGCATAGATAACGTAAACTGGTGCACCCCTTTCAACGAATTTGATGAGGTTTTGCTTGATTATCGAATTTATCAATACGGCTTGGATATGCAATTTACAGCTACTGACATTATTGATGTATCCATTAAAGATGATATTCTAAAAATGAGTCCAGACTATCACTACGAGGATTTTTACAATTATATATCTGAAATCAAGGAAATAATGAAAACATTCTCATGCGAATAGTTCATTTATCTTTTCTA
>JAYPLD010000073.1:7705-8812 GCA_038129265.1 Crocinitomicaceae bacterium | reverse complement strand
CAAAAATAAACAGACATTATAGGCAGAATCAGTCAAAAAAGTATGAGAAGGATTTAGCGTTGCAGATGTGTTACCATCCCCAAAATCCCACAAATACGTAGTTGCTCCACTAGCCTGACTAGTGTTATTAAAATTAAAATCTAAACCGCTATTGGAAAAGCTGAAGTCTGCACTTGGTTGAGGACAACCAATTATGGTAAAAGTTCCTGGCGTACTGTGTGTTGTGCCATTCCAACCTGCAAAATTATTCCAATACATAGGATTAGGAGTACTACTAAAGTCAATAGGAGTTGATAATCCACCTGTACTGGCAGCTGTGAATTTCAGTGTAAATATTTCCTGTCCTCTGGGGATAGATTGCCCGATAGTAATCATATGCATCCAATTCCAAGTTAAAATTCCATTGGAAATTTGACTAGTGTCAAAATTAGAGGCATTCATTTGAAAAAGTTGAGTGCTAACTAGCCCTGAATAGGAACATACTAATGGGTCCCAAGTGATGGTCCCATTGAAGGTAACAATATTCCAAAATTCGTCATTATCAGATGAAAACACAATATCAACCGCTTGTCCTGGTGAAACAGTGGCATCAGATGCTAGTATGGCTGGGGAAGGCATTTGTCCAACCATGTTTGAAGAAATAATGAAAAAAGTAAGTAGTTTGAAAAGTCTAAATTTCATGGTGCTGGTATTAAAGTTGCTTACCAAATTAATTTTTTGGATATGTTGTCGATTGAAATTATATAAATTCCTTTATTAAAACGAAATAAATTTAGTTCAAAATTATTTCCATTGAAAGTAGATTCCATAATTGTTTTACCTGAAATTTCTCTAACAACTAGTTCCTTCACTCCGTTTCTTTTGGTAGTGATGAACACAGAGTTAACCCCCCTGTTTATTGTAAATTCACTCACTTTATTTTCATGTAGGTTAACGTTGTATTGGCAGTTTTGATTAAATGTTGGGAAATAAGTTAATCCATTTCTTTGGTAGCAATCCAGCTGAAAACCACATTCTAAAATAGGGGGGAATGGTTCTAGGAAACCAAATTCGTGTCCAATGCCTTCAATTAGAAAAGATGAGCTTCCCCCGTTAAGTTCAAATTTT
>JAYPLD010000073.1:0-7605 GCA_038129265.1 Crocinitomicaceae bacterium | reverse complement strand
CTAATCATACAGCCAATTAGAATTATAGATTTAATTTATTAACATCTCTTTAATTTAATAATTTTTATTATTCATAAAAGAATTTGCATCTTCGCATCCTTCATGAATTTACGTATCGGGTTCATATTTATTCTTTTACAGTTTACACTTGTTAGTATAAACGGTCAGTCAAATAAAGATGGTGAAGGTGTTTTTAAGCGCTATTTTGACAAATTACTTAATGACACCAATGACCTATCTGCTCCTAAATTCATGACATATCCCACATTGGCATATTCACCTGAAACAAGATGGGAAATTGGATTTTCGAGCTTATATATTTATTCGGCTAAAAGAGACTTGTCAAATAGGTTAAGTGAAGTAAAAGCATTTACGTTTTACACATTGGAGAACCAATATGGTATTTGGCTTGATCATATGTTGTATACAGATAAAAACACATGGTTTTTTTTGGGAAGAGCTAGATATCAAAGTTTTCCTTTACTCTTCTTTGGAATTGGACCTGATAGCCAATCAGAACGCATTTCATTAATTGATGGTAACTATTCACTTTTTAGAGAACGCTTTCTAAGGGCTGTAATTCCATCTTTATATGTAGGTTTAGAGCTAGATTATCAACGCTTAAGCAGTGTGAGATACAAAGATGTTGCTCCAAATCACCAACAACCGTCAGTTGGGGCAAATGGTTCTACCAATTTAGGATTGGGATTGGGAATATTATATGATAATATTCATAATGCGCTAAACCCAAGAAAAGGGATTTACAGCGAATGGGCATTTCTAAATTATAACGGAGATTTTGGTAGTGATTTTAATTTTACTTCCTACATTATTGATAATCGGTTTTATGTTCCTGTTAAGAAAAATACCGTTTTAGCAGCTCAATTTTATGGCCAATTCACCTTGGGAAATGCTCCTTTTAACATGCTTTCTTTGATGGGAGGTGAAAGTCTTATGCGAGGTTATTATTTAGGAAGATATAGGGATAAAAATTTAATAGCTGGACAATTAGAATATCGAATATTACCCTTTAACTTTTCTAAAAGATGGGGAGCTAGTGCATTTATGGCGGCTGGGCAGGTATATAATGAAGATGAAACTTTTCAATTTAAAAAATTATTACCCACTGGAGGTTTGGGTTTGCGATTTTTGGTTTTTCCTGAAAAAGATATCTATACAAGGGTTGACGTAGCTTTTACGCAAGAGGGTAGAGGTATTTACTTTTTTATAGGAGAAGCATTTTAAATTTGGAAACCGACAATTAATAAATCATCTACTTGAGGAAAATTTGCTTTCCAATCATTAAATTCATTTTCGAGAAATTCATTCTTGTCGTTAGCAGTTAGAGAAGTTTCCTTAAGTAAATTTTCAAACCTTTCCATTCCAAATGAAACCATTTTTGTACTGCTAAGCTGGTCGTGAAACCCATCAGAATACATATAAACCCATGCGTTTTGGTCAATTTCAATTTGGTGATTCGTATACTTTCTTTCCATTTTAGCACTTTTTTTGGAGTATGTTCCTCCAACAGGAATTAAATCCGCTTCAAACTTTTTAATTTCTCCCTTATTTTCAATAATAATACCATTTCTAGCACCACTAAATGCCATTTTTTTACTCTCTTTGTTAACTACGCAAATTGATAAATCCATACCATCCTGAATTTCACCACCGTCTTTTTGATCCAAAATTCGAACAATGTTATTATTTAATTGTAGAAGAATATCGGATGGTTCTAAATCTTGATCCTGAATTATTTTATCTAAAAGTAAACTGCCCATCATACTCATAAATCCTCCAGGTACTCCGTGTCCAGTACAATCTACAGTTGCTATGACAGCAGTGTCACCAAAGCTTTTAAACCAGTAAAAATCACCAGATACAACATCTTTTGGTTTATAAAATAAGACGAAGTTTTTAAAAAATGTAGTCATTAAATTTTCTTTAGGAAGTAGCGTGTCTTGTATTCTTTTAGCGTATGATATGGAGGCCATAATTTCTTTGTTTTTAGACTCAACCAATTTCTTTTCAATTTCTAATTTATGGTAAGCATTATCTACTTTTAATTTTTGAATATCAATGATGTTTTTTTGTCTTCTAATTATAATTACTCGATTGTATAAATAGAATGAAAATGCAACAATCAAGATCACTATAAGGCCAAGACCGTAACTTATTGTTCTATTACGTTGTTTTAAAGCCTTTTCTCTTTCCAATTCTGCTTCTTTAACTTTTAAATGCTCAGCATTAGTTATGCTGTCTGCTAATGCCTTTTTTTCAAATTCATATGAAATGGCATTTTTGAAAAAAGATTTTGTCTTCTCTTGATTTTTAATACTGTCGTTGTATTTTTTTGATAGTTCGAAATAGGCTAATGACTGTTCTGCCATTCGCTTATATTTAAAGCATTTATAAAGTTCGTAAGCTGCTTCTTCAATACTTTTTACGTCTGAACTTTTAAGTGCTTCTTGTAGGGCATATTTAAGCTTTTCAATTGCTTCGTCAATTTTATTTTGTTTGAAGTATATCTCACCAAGCAGTATGTTTGCTTTTACTAGCTCACCTTTGTATTTTATTTCTTGAAAAATTTTGATGGCTTCATCAATATGAAATTTTGATTTTGAAATTTCATTTTCATCAAATAAAACTTCTGATAAACTTAAATTTGCATTTCCCAGTAATTGTTTGTTATTAATCTTTTTAGCTCTCGAAAGTGATTGCTCATAAAAGTCTTTTGAAATTTTATATTTTTTTTGAAAATAATATATACTCCCTATGTTATTCAGTGCATTAATGATATTGATATCGTCATTCCTATTTAAGAATCCTGAAAGGGCATTTTGAGTGTAGTCTAAGGCTTTATCGTAATCTTCCATTAACAGGTAAACAGTTCCAATATTAAATTGTACTAGCTGTAACTTTTCATCATCATTTTGTTGCCGAAAAATTTTTTCTGCTTTTTGGTAACTTAAAATGGATTCTAAATAATTTCCTCTTAACTTATATACACTCGCTAAATTATTTAAGACTTTGCCTGCATCCATTTTTCTATTAATAGAATTAAATAGGCTTATTGATTTTTTAAAATTTTCTTGACACTCTTCAAGATCTCCCATGTAATAATGGCCTATTCCGGCAAGTTTAAGTGAATTAGCCATTTTCTTAATGTTGTGGGTTTTAAAGGCTAATTCATACATTTTGTTAGCTAGTAAAATGCTAGAATCAGGGTTACTTAATAAATATTTATTTGCGATTAGAGATTCAACAGCGTTAATCCTTAGTGTGTCATTGATGTTGTTATTTCTCCAAATTTTTAACAGTGAATCTTCATTGATAGCAAATGAAAAGGATGATAGAAAAAGGGTTAATATGAATAGCAATCGACTTTTCATGAATCATGAATGTAAAAAAAAAGCCCCAATTTTGGGGCTTTTTATTATTATTTTAGTGTGTTAATTATCCTTCAGCTACTTCAAAGGTGATCTTACCTTTAACATCTTTATAAAGCAAAACTTCAGCTTCATATTTCCCTACACTTTTAATATTGTCAGTTAGAAGTTTAATGTTTTTTCGATCTACGGTAAAACCTTCTTTAGCTAATGTGTCAGCAACTTGGACATTAGTAACAGAACCAAAAATCTTACCATTTTCACCCACTTTTGCAGGTACGTTAAATGTTTTCTTAGTCAGTTTAGCAAGTGTTGCTGTTGCTTCTTCTCTTACTTTTTCGTTTTTAAGAGCTCTTTGTTTTTCTGTTTCTGCATGCATCTTTTTAATTGATGTAGTAGCTAAAACAGCTAAACCCTTAGGAATTAGGTAGTTTCTTCCATATCCGTTCTTAACAGAAACGATTTCATCTTTACTGCCCAACCTTTCGACATCTTTTTTTAGTAATACGTCCATGATTTATTATTTTAATTGGTCAGCTAAATAAGGAAGTATAGCTAGGTGTCTTGCTCTTTTCACAGCTTGTGAAACTTTCTTTTGATACTTAGCAGATGTTCCTGTTAATCTTCTTGGGAGAAGTTTACCTTGTTCGTTAACAAACTTCATTAAAAAGTCAGGATCTTTATAATCTATAAATTTGATTCCTGATTTTTTAAACCTACAGTACTTTGATTTCTTAACCTCAATGTCAATAGGATTTAAATATCTAATTTGTGAATTGTCAGCCATTGTGCTTGATTTAAATGTTAAAATTATGCTGATTTACTCAGTTTATTTCTTCTCTTTTCGGCATATTCCATGTGGTCTTTATCCATTTTCATGGTTAAAAATCGCATTACCCTTTCATCTCTTTTAAGTTCTACTTCTAGTTTGTTTACAGCATCCCCTTCAGCCTGAAATTCTAGTAAGAAGTAAAAACCAGTAGATTTTTTTTGAATAGGATAGGCAAGCTTCTTTAGTCCCCATGATTCTTCATGATTAAGCTTTGCACCACTACTTTTCAATGACTTCTTGAATTTATCGACTGCTTCCTTTGTCTGTTTTTCAGACAAAACGGGAGTTAAAATGAAAACAGTTTCGTAATTATTCATGTTGTTGTTTTTAATTTTGGAGTGCAAATATAAGATTTTAACTGATTAAAAAAATATTTATTAGATATTATAAAAATATGAATGACATACTGATATTTTTCACTAATTCTAGTTAACAGTCAAATCCTTATTTTATATTTGTTTTATATATGAGTGATGAAAAATATATGGTGTCCGCTCTCAAGTACAGACCTCAAAGTTGGGACAGTATTGTTGGACAACAAAATATTGCAAAAACACTCCAGCAAGCCATTCAGTCTGATCATTTAGCTCAAGCCTATTTATTTTGTGGTCCCAGAGGTGTTGGAAAAACTTCAACAGCAAGACTCTTTGCTAAAGCCATAAATTTAAAGTACGATGAAAACTTACAAGATTTTTCATACAACATTTATGAATTAGATGCAGCTTCGAACAATCAGGTTGATGACATTAGAAATTTAAATGATCAGGTTAGAATACCTCCTCAAAAAGGCAGATATAAAGTATATATAATTGATGAAGTTCACATGCTTTCGCAAAGTGCTTTTAATGCTTTTTTAAAAACGCTTGAAGAGCCTCCTTCTCATGCCGTGTTTATATTAGCTACTACGGAAAAACACAAAATTATTCCTACCATACTTTCAAGATGTCAAGTGTATGATTTTCATCGTATAAGTATTTTGGATATGGTTAGCCACCTTAAAAACATTGCCAAAAAAGAGGATGTAAAAATAGAAGAAGAAGCTCTTCATGTGATTGCGGAAAAAGCAGACGGTGCATTAAGAGATGCGTTATCTTGCTTTGATTTAATGGTGAATTTTTGTGAAGGTGATATTACCTATAAAAAAGTCATACAAAATTTAAACATCCTTGATCACGACTATTACTTCAGCTTAATAGATTTAGTTCTTGAAAATAAGATCCATGAATCATTGTTGTTATTTGCTGAAATACTTTCTAAAGGTTTTGATGGAAAACTATTTATATCTGGTCTGGCAACCCATTTAAGAAATCTCATGATGTCAAAAGATGAAAGAACCTTGCAAATCCTTGAATATTCTAGTGAATTAAAGGATAAGTTCTCCAATCAGGCAAGCCACATTCAAGCGGATGATATTACCACTATGCTAACTCTTCTTTCAGAATCAGAGTCCAGTTACAAAACAAGTCAAAACCAGCGTTTGCTTATTGAAATAACCTTGATGCAATTATGTTCTGTTCAAGTTCAAAAAAAAAAAGCTAAATCCGTAGCTATTTTATCCCCTAATTTTTCAGATGTTGAAGACATAAGTCCTCTCCCAAAAAATGATCAAGTTGAAAAAAAAGAGATTCAGCTAAAAAAGCAACAAGAAAGCACTCCGATTGAATCCGAAGAACCAAAAATAATAGCACCTAAAAGATCATTAAGCATTAAGAAAAGATCATTAACCACCTCTATTTCTGGAATTAGAAAAAAGCTTAACCACCAAGACGAACAAGTTCAAAAGCAAGAAGAATTATTAATTAGTTCAAATTCTAAATTCTCAACTCAATTGCTAATAGAAAAGTGGAATAAATTTGCCGAAGCCAAAAAAAAGGAAGGTAAAATGGGGTTATATACGACTTTAACTAAATCATCTCCCATTTTAAAAAACGATTTTAATGTAGATTTCCATCTTGATTCAGCAGTTCAAAAAATGGACTTACAAAAAGAAACTCCTTATTTATTAGAACATTTGAGAAAAGAACTAAATAATGGTTCTATACAAATTCATTTACATGTTTCTGAACTTGAAAATCAAAAAATATCACAACTTACAAGTAGAGAGCGATTTTTTCAAATGGCAGAGAAAAATCCCGATTTACATTTGTTTAAAGAAGAGTTTGATTTAGATCTTGAATATTGAATTCAGCTATCATTTTCATTAATATATTTGTTCCATGATTTTACCTATTGTAGCCTATGGCTCACCTGTTTTAAGAAAAGATACAGAAGAAATTGAAGAAGGTTCTGATATTAAAGAATTGATTAGCAATATGTTTGAGACCATGTATGCCTCTAGCGGTGTGGGTTTAGCAGGTCCACAAATTGGAGAATCTTTACGAATATTTATTGTTGATGCTTCCCCATTTTCGGAACCAGAAGAAGGGCAAAAACCTAGCAATGAACAGTTGAAGTTAAAGGACTTTAAAAAAGTTTTTATTAATCCCATTATCGAAGACGAGAAAGGAACAGAATGGCCCTTTTCTGAAGGTTGTTTAAGTATTCCAGGGATCAGGGAAGATGTTACAAGAAAACCCACGGTTAGTATTAGCTATTTTGATGAAAATTGGACATTTCATGAAGAAACATACGAAGGAATTGCAGCTAGAATAATTCAACATGAGTATGATCATATTGAAGGTGTGCTATTTACAGATCACCTTAACCCTTTTAAAAGAAGGCTTCTTAAGCGAAAATTAGATGATATTAGCAAGGGGATTGTTGACATAGATTACAAGATGAAATTTCCAAAATTTAAGAGATGAGATATATTGTTATAACTGTAATTTTTATCTTTTTGGTGGCAGGTTGTAATGATTCTGTTGAAAAAGAAGATGATTTTTCAAACTGGAATTTAATCATGACTAAATTAGAAAAATCGGAATCATCATTAACCACGATTAACCCAATGAACAGGGGAGTGGTGATCAAAACAGCTAATCAAATAGAAAAACATGCCTCAGCATTATATCTGAATCACATTAACGAATTGGATACGGTTAGCCTCGGGTATGTTTTAGAATGTTTAGCCAAGAGTGCCGAGATTCAATCAAATTACGATGCCGCAATTGATTTTTTCATTGAAGCACAAGCGCTTAATCCATCTTCTGAAAAGGCTCCTGCCTACTTACATAATGTTGCTAGAATATACGACCATATCTTAGGTAATAAAGAGCTAGCTAAATCTTCATACGAAAAGTTGATTAATCTATATCCCGAACATCCTCTTAGCAAAAATGCTAAGCTTTACCTAGAAAACATTTTTGATAAATCAGAAGATGATTTGTTGAAAATGATAAAAGAAAATAATTCTTAAATGTGAATTACCTCATCATATGCTGCAGC
>JAYPLD010000072.1:6106-8882 GCA_038129265.1 Crocinitomicaceae bacterium | reverse complement strand
AGCTGGGTAACCAAGAGAATGATGGGAGAAGTAAATATTCCCCTAGTCACCACAAATCGAATTAATACGCCTGAAATTGGGGAGAAAATACTAGCTGAAGGACATGCTGATATGGTTTCTATGGCAAGGCCTTTATTAGCGGATCCACATTTTGTAAATAAAGCTAAAGAAGGTAAACCAGAGGAAATCATCACGTGTATAGGATGTAATCAGGCTTGCTTAGATCATGCTTTTAATAGGAGAGTAGCTAGTTGTTTGGTTAATCCATTAGCCTGCCATGAAACCGAAGTTCAAATTAACAAATCAGCTAATCCTAAGAAAATTGCTGTGGTTGGTGCTGGCCCTGCAGGGTTGGCTTATGCTACCACTGCTGCGGAAAGAGGTCATAAGGTAACTTTGTTTGAAAAAGCTAGTGAGATTGGTGGTCAATTTAATATGGCCAAGAAAATACCAGGAAAGGAAGAGTTCTATGAAACACTTCGATATTACAAAGTAATGATAGAAAAATATGGTGTCGAATTGCAATTGAACACCTTGTTTGAGCCTTCAATTTCCAAGGGTTTTGATCATATTATATTAGCTAGTGGAATTCATCCTAGAACACCAAATTTAGAAGGAATAAAGCATTCAAAAGTAGTTAGTTACGTAGATGTACTTAAAGATAAAGTTAAATTAGGAAAGAAGGTAGCTTTGATGGGCGCTGGAGGGATTGGTTTTGATGTGGCTGAATACATTACCCACGAAGGAGAATCAACTGCATTGGATACTTCTGCATTTATGAAAGAATGGGGTGTAGATATGCAATTGGATGCAAGAGGTGGTATTGAGGGAATTAAAGCCGAAAAACCTAAGAATCCTAGAGAAGTTTACTTATTGCAACGAAAAAGCAGTAAAGTAGGTGCTGGACTAGGGAAAACCACAGGCTGGGTTCATCGCTTCACGCTGCGAAATAAGAATGTTAAGATGATTAATGGAGTAGAGTACAACAAAATCGATGATCATGGGCTTCACTACACCAAAAAAGATAAAACAACGGTACTTGATGTTGATCACGTTGTGATTTGTGCTGGTCAGGTAAGTAATACCGATTTACTTGAGGATATTAAACAAGTAAATCCCAATGTGCAATTAGTTGGGGGTGCATTCAAAGCGTCAGAATTGGACGCAAAAGAAGCCATCAACCAAGCCGTTAGAATGGCAGCTGTAATCTAGCTTTATTCAGGTTTCTTATCTACGTAAACCCCTTCTCGAGCTTTATCGTAATCTGGAATAGTAATTACTTCCCAGTATCGAGCTGTTGGTCTTAGCTTGAGAAAGGTTTCCCAATATGCTTCTTTATTCATCCACCAATAATGAATAGCACTGTTTTTGTATTGTTGGATTTGAAAATTATTAAAACCAATTAGTAGAATCACAAGGGTAGGTAAGGTGTATTTAAGCCATTTATTTGAGAGTGCGTAGTGCAAAAAAGCTCCAAGTGGAATAGCCATTATCGCATAACAATCAATAAACGCCCTTAGCCCAAAGGAACCGCCAAACCACCAACACCACCATGAAGAAAGGACATAAATATTGAGGATAATGAAAATTAGAACAGGTGCAAAAAGACCTTCCTTAATTTTAGGTAAGCTAAATATACCTATGAAGGCTATAAACATGATAGGGGTATATACAAACCATCCTTTTTTATAGCTGATGAGTATATTTTTTATTTGTGGATTGAGAAAGAAAAATTTACCTCCAGCTTCTCCGTAGGTGAAGTAAAATATTTTCCCAGAAACCCAGTACCAATAGGTAAATTGAGGAATCCAAACTAGGATAAAAGCAATTACCATAATTAAAATCATTTTATACTGGTGCAGAAACCACGTTATTCTTGACTTTAAAGAAGAGAGGGAAAATACATTCCAAAGCAAGAAAAATAGGAGTACTAAAATATTGGTTGGTCGAATAAGCGTGATCAGTCCTGCTAACAACCCTAAGAAGCTTATTTTTCCATAACTCGGATTTTGATAAAATCGAAGCGTGTAATAAACAAATATGGAGATGAGTGAGAAATTAAATGCGTGTGGCATTGCAGCCTCATAAGTCGTGTAATAGAACAAATTAGTTCCCATACCAACTGCTAATAATACAAGCGAAGTTACCCCTTCATCAAAAAAGTGTTTTAAGGTTTTTCTTAAAAAAAGCAATCCCACGAGAACATAGAATAAAGCACTAAAAACCAATGCGAACCGATAGGGCATAGAATAGCCATCAGCATCATAATCGCTTGCTTTAGCATAAACGTGAGCCATACCAAAAAAAGGGGCATACAAAATGGACATCCCCATAGTTGTAATAATGGCTTTTTTCTTCAAGGGAGTTTCAATGGGCCAGATTAAGTCTTTAAACTTTCCCGATTCATCATGAATAAAATCTAATGATAAATCTTGGTAAATAAATGTAGCTGGTAGGTAAGCATAGTAGGACTTAATATCCCATTCTATGATTTTATCTTCTTGTTGCCACCTATGATGGCTAAAATTGATCAATACTGTTGATAAGAATATAAACCCAATTGCTAGAAGTGAGCGTTTGTTTTTAGCCAACTTAAAAATCATGTAATCTAGTAGGGAATATGAAGTTTTTTATAGATAAAATGCATTAACCAAGCTGGTCCAATCATCAAAAACTGGATGTCTTTTAGAAATGATGGCTTTTTACCCTCAATGTGATGACCAATAAATTGGAAAACCCATGCCAATGCAAAAATAATTAGGGAAATAACCCACAA
>JAYPLD010000072.1:2190-6006 GCA_038129265.1 Crocinitomicaceae bacterium | reverse complement strand
CCAGTGAATAAATTTGTTGGTTTTATTTTGGTGACTTTCACCATATTCATTAAGTAATAGATCCACTTTTTTCATAGCATTTAATTAAAAAGGTAAGTTATCTAAGTCTACATTGCCACCAGAAATGATAATGCCAACTTGTTGGTCTTTAAATAGTTCATGGTTTTTGATAAGAGCAGCTAATGGAACCGCGCTTGAAGGTTCAATAATGATTTTCATTTTTTGCCACATCCATTTCATCGCGCTAATAATTTCAGACTCTGAAACAGTGAAAATAGAATTCAGATGAGTTTTCATGATTTCAAATCCAATTTCCCCTAAGCTTGTTCTTAATCCATCTGCAATAGTTTCAGGGTTTACCATCGGAATAATCTCTCCCTTTTGAAAAGATCGATAAGCATCATCTGCTCCCTCAGGTTCCGCACCATATACCTTTGCATTTGAAAAATACTTGGCTGCTAAACAGGTGCCTGAAATTAGACCACCTCCTCCTACTGGAGCAAAAATGGCATCTAAATCTGGATAATCCTCTAGAAGCTCTATGGCAGCGGTGGAATTTCCTTCAATAACATTGATATCATTGTAAGGATGCATGGCTGATGCACCTGTTTGATCAATTACTTTTTGTAGTGTGTCTTCTCTATCTTTTAGAGTAGGAGGGCAGTCTATCACATTAGCATTATACCCAATTGTACTGTTTTTTTTGACGGTTGGTGCATTAGTCGGCATGACGATATGTGCTTTAACACCTGACATTTTTGAACTTAAAGCAACAGCTTGTGCAAAATTTCCTGAAGAATGTGTGGCTACCCCTTTTTTTAAATCATTCTTATTCATTTTAAGCAGACTGTTTGATGCGCCCCTCATTTTAAATGCACCCATTTTTTGAAAATTTTCACATTTAAAAAACACCTTGCATTTCAATTTTTTATCTAATGTGGAAGAGGTTAATACCGGTGTTCTATTGATGAACTTATTAATTCTCAACTGAGCTTTTTTTAAATCTTCTTTTTTTGGAAGTTTAACTTTTTGTGTGATATTTTCCTGAATCGTCTCGCTGTAGCTCATGGTGGCTTGCAATAATTCCATTTAAAGATACATATATTCCCTTATTAAGGGTTTGAACGGCCGAAATCGCCATGCCAATATTAAATTCAGCGTCTGAATTTTTAAATACTTGTGGTAAAAAAGAACCTGTTAGCACAATGGTTTTATCTTCAATGATAGAAAGGAATTTAGCTGTGTCTAATATGGTGTCTGTACCGTGAGTGATGATGATTTGTTCTTCACTTGATTGTTGACATATGTTTAATATGTTGTTTCGGTCCTTTTCGTTAAGTTGTGTACTGTCTTTCTTACATGCGGAGATGATACGGTAATCAACGGATAGTTCTTTGTTAGATAATATTCGATGAACTGCAGCTTCACCAATTTCAAATCCCCAACCATTTATGCTTTTTGGATAGATTTTATCAATTGTGCCCCCTGTTTGAATAAATAAAATAGACACTATAAGTTATTTTACTCGAAATAAGAGAAATAAAATGAATTATTCACATTAATCTTGATTAATTTGGCCAACTCTTAATATATTATTCGTTCTTAAAAAAAACATTGTTATTTTATTGATTAAATTGAATACTGCAACCTGTTTTTGTTAAATGAAGAATTATTTTTTTTATATCATTCTTTTACTTATTTCATTCCAATCTTATGGTTCTCATATTGTGGGAGGTGATTTTAAAATAACAATGACCAACAATACTGGATCTGGAGCAAATTATATTTTTCAACTTAGATTATATAAAGACGAAATTAATGCAAGTTTTTCTGCTAATCTGCCAACGTCAGCCACTATTGGAATTTATGATGCACAAACTCATAATTTAATCAGTACACAAACTCTAAATAGAACTAGTATAGGCTTTGTAACACTTGGTGATGCGTGTTATTCACCAGATCCCAATGTGGTAAGAATCGAAGAAGGAATTTATTCGAACAGTGTACCTAAATTCTTATCTAATAATTCGAATGGTTATTATATTCAATATCAAGCGTATGCTAGAAATGGTATTATCGCAAATATGCAAAATCCAAGTAATACTGGTATTACCATTTTTGCTATGTTTCCTGATCCTTCCATAGGTCAAAACTCATCTCCTGATTTCGGAGTTTATCCTCCTGACGCCTATTTTTGTGCTAACAATACTAAATTAATGAGCTTTCCTGCCGTAGACCCAGACGGTGACTCCTTAGTATATACTTTAGTAGATCCATTAAATTCTAGTGGAAATTCGAATGGAACTAGTGCCGGTTCAGGTACATATCCTTTTTATCCTGCTTGTCAATGGGCTGGGGGATATAACATTAATAATATTGTGGGAGGTAATCCCCCTATGGCTATTGATCCTGCTAGTGGGTTAATTTCTGCAACACCTTCTATTATTGGTTATTTTGTTTTTACCGTAAGAGTCGAGGAATTTAGAAATGGAATAAAACTAGGTGAAGTTAGAAGAGATGTTCAATATGCTTCTTTACCTTGTACAGTTCCACCTCCTCCATCTTTAGCTGTAAATGGATACCAAGGATCTTTCCCAAATTATTCTCTTCAACTTGATGTAAGTGTTAACGATACAGTTTGTTTTGATGTAGATGCAAACATTACGGATGTAAATGATTCCATTTATATTCAATTGAACTCTTCCAACTTTAATTTATTGAACAATTACCAAAGCCCAATCCCAATTGGTGGCAATAATGTCTCTTACTCTAATTGGGAAAATACTATTGGTAGTAACGTTAATTTTAATGCTAATAATACAATAAATGGATACTACGGAAACCTTTCTAGCGTATACTTAAGGTATTGTTGGTCACCCACTTGTTTGGATGTAGATTCAACCTTTACTATTGATTTTGATATTTATTCAGTAGATGTAGATAACTCTGATTGTGCTGGTGTTACACCTAGCCAAGCAAGTTTAGACATTTTTGTAAATGTAGATAGTACAGATTCCTCTTCATTTAGTACCATTATTGATACATTTTGTGTCGATTACGTCTTAAATGGGCAAACATATACATCGCCAGGTACTTATACTCAACAACTGACCAATTCTCAAGGTTGTGATAGCACAGTTATACTAGAACTAACACAAACCAACATGACTTTAAATCTTCAAAAAACAGATGAGTCTTGTACTTCTGGAAACGGTTCCATTACGGCTGCTGTTCTTGGTGGTAATGCCCCCTACAGTTATAGTTTAAATGGAGGTCCTTCAACATCAAGTAATAGTTTTAATAATTTAAGTGCTGGTAATTACACCATAGATGTAATAGACATAAGCGGATGTACGGCAAGTGAAGTAATTTCTATATTTAATTTGGCTGGTCCAGCTATTGATAGCGTTATATTCCAGCACCCAACTTGTTCTGACAGTTTAAATGGAACAATAGCTGTTTATGGTTCTACAGGTCTGAGTCTACAATATTCAATTGACAGTGGTAATACCTATCAAAATTCAAACACGTTTTCGAATCTAAGTGATGGGAATTATCATGTTTTTATTTCAGATGGATTGTGTACAGCCTCGTACCCTGTAATTAACCTTACTATCCCTACAGCTATCAACATTAATTACACAACTCAAGTAAACTGCCCACCATGCTCTTGCAATACTGTTGTGGATGTTTCTAATACTGTTGGAGGATCAGGGGCATTGACTTACAGTGTGGATAATGGAAATACCAATCAGACAAGTCCTTATTTCTTTAATGTGTGTGCTGGGAATCACACCATTTTAGTAACTGATCAAC
>JAYPLD010000072.1:0-2090 GCA_038129265.1 Crocinitomicaceae bacterium | reverse complement strand
TATTTCTGGTCCGATGGAAGTACAGGTAGTTTATCAAACTGGATGACGAATAGTGATACTTCTATTTATGTTTATGGGATAGATGACGTGGGCTGCTATTCGGATACCATGACTCAGCATGTGTATTTATATCCTCCAATGACCTTGACCATGTCTACAGATACCTTTATGTGCAACAGCGACACAACATTAATATTTGCTGCTGTTACTGGAGGCTTAGGAACCGGTTATCAATATAATTGGAATAGTGGATTGTCTGATACTTCACATCATCTGGTATATCCATTGTATTCTAAAAACTATACCGTAACTGTAAATGATGCTTGCGAAACACCTTCTGTGTCTGGATCAGTTTACATTACGGTGTTTCCACTTCCACCAGCTGATTTCACAGTAGATATTATCGAGGGATGTTTACCATTGGATGTAGAATTTACAGAATTGTTTTCTGACTCTACAGGTTCTTGTAATTGGGATTTTGGTGATACTACCTTTTCTAATCAATGTGGGACAGTTTCTCACACGTATAGCTCTGAAGGGTGTTGGGATGTTACCCTAACGTACACGGATAGTTTAAATTGCTCTAGATCTCAACTTTATGATAGTTTAGTTTGTAGTTATGCCTACCCAATAACCAATTTTAATTTTTCTCCCAACTATGCTTCATTGGTAGATAACTACGTTTCTTTTTTCAATAGCTCATCACCAAATGCAACCCAATTTTTGTGGACGCTAGGGGATTCCAATCAAGCTGAAACATTCAATACGGAGAATTTCAGTTACGTATTCCAAGATATGGCTCTAGGAATATATCCAGTTTGTTTGGCTGCTTCAAATGATTTTGGTTGTACCACCACCTACTGTAGTACCATTGAATTTAAGGATGAGTTCCTTATATACATTCCCAATAGCTTTACGGCCGATGGCGATGGTAGAAATGATGTTTTTAGACCCATTTTAAGAGGAGCTGATGAATTTGGATATAAAATGGAGATATTTAATAGATGGGGTGAATTGGTTTTTGAGTCGACTAACCAAAACATTAATTGGGATGGTGTACATTATAAAACTGCAGACATGTGTAATCCTGGTGTCTACGTGTGGAGAATAGAAGTGAATGATATTATAAACTTTAAACGAAAAGAGTTTTTCGGTAATGTTACATTGGTAAGATGAAAATTTTAATTTTCCTGTAAAAGATTCATATTGATGCATCTTAAATACATATTCATTTTATTTGTCCTCATTTCTAATTTTAGTGTTGTTCTACACGCTCAGTGCTCGGTTTCTATTCAACCTTCGACCAATACAATTTACTGTGCAGGGGATAATGTCGAACTTATTGCAACAGGAATAGGCACCAGTAATACTGTTTTCTCTGATGACTTTAATACTCAGTCTAGCAACCCAAACTGGGTAACCACTCCAAATGGAATTTACAATACAACATGTGTTTCAGCTGTTGATGGTACTCCTTTCTTTTGGATTGCAAACAGTGTGTCACCAAGAGAGTTTTTAACGCCCCCCTTAAATTTAACATGGGGAGGAACACTTTCAGTTGATATTAGATTAACGGAATTAAGTGAAGAAACTGGATCTGGCTGTAATAGTCCATCCGAAAATGTTTTTATTCAATATAATGATGCTTCCAATAATTGGTACAATTTAACTTCATCTTTTTCACCTGATCCCAGTCTCCCTCCACAATGGAGATCTGCAAGTGTTTCTATACCTCCTGCGGCTCAATGGAACGGAGTTCAATTTAGAGTTATTCAAACTATACCCGGTTTTGCTTCAAATCCACCAAATATCATCAGCTTTTTGCAACAAAGAGATAACTGGGGAATAGACAATTTTGAAATTCAAGCAAACGATCCATTTTATTATGATTGGTCACATATTAGCTCTACGTTACCTCCAGGAGATAATGACACGATAAGTGTAATTCCTAATGCTACAACAACCTACCAAGTTTCGTATACCAATAATGCTGGTATTACTTGTCAAGATAATGTAACCATAAATTATGATGTTTTGGAGATTCTGAATGTTTCCACTACTATTGAAAATTGTGCTGGTGATAACGATGG
>JAYPLD010000071.1:2841-9144 GCA_038129265.1 Crocinitomicaceae bacterium | reverse complement strand
AATCGATTTTTATTTATTAGTTTTTATACATTTGCGCCAAAATTCTACAACACTTAACTATCACATTTTTACATTATGAATATTCAAAGTATTTTATCCTCTTTAGGAGTTGAATCAAAAAACAGTGGTGCTGCTATTGGGGCCAATTGGTTAACTACTAATGGTAACACCATTTCATCATTTTCACCAGTAGATGGTAATTTAATTGGTGAAGTTACTGCGGCAACTGAAAAAGATTATGAAGATTGTATTCGTTCAGCACAGGAAGCATTTGTGGATTGGCGTATGGTTCCTGCACCTCAAAGAGGCGAAATAGTCAGGCAATTTGGTGATGCATTAAGAGCTAAAAAAGAAGATTTAGGGGCATTAGTTTCCTATGAAATGGGAAAATCTTATCAAGAAGGATTAGGAGAAGTTCAAGAAATGATTGACATCTGCGATTTTGCGGTGGGTCTTTCAAGACAACTTCACGGATTAACCATGCATTCAGAACGTCCACTACACCGAATGTATGAGCAATATCACCCACTTGGAATAGTGGGAATTATTTCTGCTTTTAACTTTCCAGTTGCTGTTTGGGCTTGGAATACGGCTCTAGCATGGATTTGTGGTGATGTGTGCATATGGAAGCCCTCAGAAAAGGCTCCTTTATGTGCCATTGCTTGTCAAAAGATTATGGCAGAGGTATTGGAGAAAAACAATCTACATGGTGGAATTTGCACCTTGATTATTGGAGAGGCTGACTTAGGTAAATTAATGGCGGCCGATAAGAGAATTCCATTAGTTTCTGCTACAGGTTCTACTAGAATGGGAAAATCAGTAGGACAAGTGGTAGGGGAAAGATTAGGAAAATCATTGCTTGAATTAGGGGGTAACAATGCTGTTATTCTTACTCCTGATGCAGACCTTAAAATGGTTATTCCTGCATTAGTATTTGGAGCAGTTGGTACAACTGGACAGAGGTGCACATCAACAAGAAGGTTAATCATTCACGAAAGTATTTATGAGAATGTAAAGCAAGCTATGGTGAGTGCTTATAAACAACTTAAGATTGGTAATCCATTAGATGAATCTAATCATGTTGGCCCATTAATCGATCAAGATGCTGTTGAGATGTATGAAAAAGCCATTGAATCTGCTAAAGAAGAAGGTGGTAACGTAATTGTAGAAGGCGGAAAATTATCTGGTGACGGATATGAAAGTAACTGTTATGTTAAGCCTGTTATCATCGAAGCAGAAAACCAATTCCAAATTGTCCAACATGAAACTTTTGCACCTATCCTATACTTAATTAAATATAGTGGGGATGTGAATGAAGCAATTGCTATTCAGAATAATGTTCCTCAAGGGCTTTCATCTGCGATTATGACCACAAATATGAGAGAACAAGAAGCATTTTTATCTCATGCTGGTTCAGATTGTGGCATTGCTAACGTGAATATTGGGACTTCTGGTGCTGAAATTGGAGGAGCATTTGGAGGAGAAAAAGAAACAGGAGGAGGAAGAGAATCGGGATCAGATGCTTGGAAAATTTACATGAGAAGACAAACCAATACCATTAACTGGGGAACTTCTCTTCCGTTAGCACAGGGGATAAAGTTTGAAATTTAATTATAGCCTAAGCTAATTCTAACACGTTCTAAGGTGGCTTTGGCCACCTTTTTTGCTTTTTGAGCACCCTCCATAAGTACTTCCTCTACTTCCTTGGGGTTGTTTTGGTAATGCTCAAATTTTGCTCTTTCTTCTGAGAATGAAGAAACTACTTTTTCTAATAATTCTTTCTTGGCGTGCCCCCACCCATATCCACCAGCCTTTAATTTATCTGCCATCGTTTTAGACTCTTCATCAGAAGCTAATAATTTAAAAAGCTGGTATACCGTAGCACTGTCAGGGTCTTTGGGTTCTTCTAAAGGAGTATTGTCGGTAATTATATTTTTATTAATTAATTTCTTAATGGCATTTTCAGTATCGAAAACATCAATGGTGTTGTTTCTAGATTTACTCATTTTTTCGCCATCAGTTCCTAATATGAGTTGAGCATCTTGTTGCAGAATGGGTTCTGGAAGTACAAAAATTTCCCCGTGTTTATGATTAATACGTGAGGCTACATCACGAGTCATTTCTAGATGTTGTAATTGATCCTTACCAACAGGAACAAAATTGGCATCATAGAGCAAGATGTCAGATGCCATTAGCATGGGGTAAGCAAATAGGCCTGAATTCACATCTTCCAATCGGTCTGATTTATCTTTAAAAGAATGGGCTAATTTGAGTCTTTGGTAGGGAAAAAAGCAATTTAAATACCATGCAAGCTCTGTACACTCAGTAACATCTGATTGTCTATAAAAAGTAGTTTTATTGGGGTCTAGCCCACAAGCCAACCATGTGGCTGCTACTTGAAACGTGTTGTTTTTTAACGTTTCTTTATCTTTGATTTGAGTCAACGAATGCAAGTCAGCAATGAATAAAAAAGAATCGTTATTAGCTTCATTAGCCAATTCTATAGCTGGCTTTATAGCCCCTAATATATTCCCTAAATGAGGTCTTCCAGTACTTTGTATTCCAGTAAGAATTCTTGCCATTTCAATTATTAATTCTAAATTTTAAAGTTTAAACTTAGACAGAAATTTAATATCCTTAGCTTCACAAAGTTGAAAAAATTACAATCATACTTGTATTACTTCTATTTCGCTTTAGTATATATCCTGTTTTCTTTGATATTAGGGCCTATAATTTTTGTTTTTGTACAAGGAGAAAATAAGCTTATTAGGGCTCGGAGAATTAAAATATTTTGGGCCAAATGGATGATGTTTTTTGTAGGTATACAATACGAAACCAAAATGGAGTCTTCGATTCCATTTAATCAACCTTACATCATTTGTCCTAACCACAAATCTTATTTAGACATCGTTCTAATGTATTTGATTATTCCTCATGACTTTGCTTTTATTGGAAAATCCGAGTTATTAAAATGGCCAGTTGTCCGAATTTTCTTTAAAAGAGGTGTAGATATTCCCGTATATCGTGATAGTATAGCTAAGGCTGCAAAATGTTTAGCACAAGCAAGTGAAGTATTGAAAAAGGGAAGAAGTGTGGTCATTTTTCCTGAGGGGGGTTGGGATGAAACGCCTGGAATGAGAAGGTTTAAAAATGGAGCTTTTCAATTAGCTATAGATAACAGCGTACGTATTTTACCCGTTACGTTTAAAAATAATTACAGCTTATTTACAGATCATACCGACTTTTCAGGTAATGCGAAGCCTGGTTTAGCTAAAATTGTGATGCATAAGCCCATTGAAACGAAATCTCTTACAAGGAAAGAATTAGTATCTTTGAGGGAGGAAACATTTAATACCATCAAAAACGAGTTAGATTGTGAAAATTAATGAAGAAACCATTTTGAAGCTAGCATCTCTATCCAAATTAAAATTCGAGAAGAAGGAGATGGATCTCATTACTAATGATATGCAAAAGATGATTGACTTTATTCAAACCTTAGAGGAAATTAATACAGATGGGGTTGAGCCACTGATACACATGACAGAAGGGTATAATAATTGGAGAGAAGATGAAGTTAAAGAAATGTTAGATCAAAAAGAAGCATTAAAAAATGGACCTCAATCGGATTCCACTTACTTCAAAATTCCTAAAGTTCTAGATAAATAATCTAGCAGAACTCATCAAAAGCGGCAACTAAGTTTTCAGCAATTATTTCAGCAGGTTGGCCTTCAATATGGTGTCTTTCAATAAAATGAACCAATTGACCTCCCTTAAATAAAGCCATACTAGGTGAAGATGGTGGATAGGGAAGGCAATACTTTCTTACCTGATTAGTTGCTTCTGTATGGAACCCAGCAAATACAGTTAATATTTCGTCTGGCTTTTTACCGTTTTCAACAGCCATTTTTGCTGCGGGTCTTGCATTTCTTGCTGCACAACCACAAACTGAATTGATGACTACCAATTGGGTTCCTTCTGAAACGTCAAGATGTTGGTCAACTTCTTCTGATGAGGTTAATTCTTTAAACCCTTTTGCGGTTAAATCTTCTCTAAATGGGGCTACAACTTCTGCTGGATACATATCTATTTTATTAGTTACAACAAAATTAAATTTTTTTCATGAATAGAGATAAAGATTTTAACGTTTTGCGTTAAAAAATCGCTTTAAGATTTGACTGCACTCATGTTCTAGCACAGGTCCTTTAACTTTGGTGCTAGGGTGCACAATACTAGGATTTATTTTTTTAAATCCTCTTTTAGGGTCAGAAGTGCCATAAATAATTTCTCCAATTCTAGTCCAAAATGATGCACCAGCACACATAACACAAGGCTCTAAGGTGACATACAGTTTACACTCATTTAAATATTTGCTTTGTAAATAATAACTGGCTGAAGTAAAAACTTGCATTTCAGCATGTGCAGTAAAATCAATTAATTTTTCACAAAGATTATGTCCTCGAGCAATTATTTTGTTTTTGAAAACAATTATAGCTCCAACAGGAACTTCGTCTTTTTCAAAGGCAGCGTGGGCTTCGTCCAAGGCCTTTCTCATAAAGTATTCGTCATTAAATGGATTCATTTTAATGATGTTTTTTCAAAATAAAACAAAAATAAATAGCTTTGGTGTAAATTTTAAAACACTAAAAATACGATAATGGCTTTTGAATTACCACAACTTGACTATAATCATGACGCATTAGAACCGCATATTGATGCACGAACTATGGAAATCCATCACGGAAAACATCATGCTGGATATACGGCTAAATTAAATGCGGCAATTGAAGGAACTGACAAAGAAAATAAATCCATAAAAGAATTAATGCTAACCATGGATATGTCCAATGGTGCGCTTCGTAATAACGGAGGAGGGTATTTTAATCATTGTTTATTTTGGAAGGGAATGTCACCAGATGGTGGAGGAAATCCTTCTGGGTCGTTGGCTGAAGCAATTGATAGAGACTTTGGGTCATTTGAAAACTTCAAAAATGCATTTTCAAATGCTGCTGCAACTCAATTTGGTTCTGGTTGGGCTTGGCTATGTGTACATGATGGAGGAAAACTAGAAGTTTGTTCATCTGCTAATCAAGATAATCCACTAATGCCAGGCATCGGATGTGGGGGAACACCCATCTTAGGTTTAGATGTTTGGGAACATGCTTACTATTTAAATTATCAAAACAGAAGACCTGATTATATTGAAGCTTTTTTCAATGTAATTAATTGGGGTCAAGTTCAGGCAGAGTATGATGCCAACAAATAACCTTAATTAACTTGTTTTTAAAGCCACTATTCAGTGGCTTTTTTTTTGTTTTTAAACAATGCATTTAATAGGATTGAACCTACTACAATTACAGCCCCTAAATAAAAATTCATCCCCATAAGCTCAGAATCCTTAAAGAATAAAAGTGCTAATAAAATGGCGTAAATAGGCTCTAAATTAACGGATAAATTAACCGTATAAGCTGGTATAAACCGCATTACGTACACACCCATTAAAAAGGCAAATGAGGTACAAACTACGCCTAGAATTAACAACCAAACCATCTGCTCAACATTCAATTTTAGTTCATTTAAAACAAGGTCACCCGACATTAGAAATAATACGGATATGAATACAAACCCACCTAGTAATTCATAGAATGAAATCACTCCTGCATGATTATCCTTTACAAAAACGGAATTTAATACCGAAAATAACGCGGCTAGTAATGCTGAACAGAGTGAATAAAGAATTCCAGTTAAATAATCATGATTAGACAAAATATCTAAATCATTCATGATAATGACTATCCCCACTACTACAAGTATGCTGGTTATTAATTCTTTAGGCTCAAATTTCTTTTTGGTTATAAGCGGTTCAACAAATGAGGTAAACAGCGCTGTGGTAGATAAAAATACGAGCGCAATTGAAACATTAGATCTTATAATAGCTTCAAAAAAGCAATACCAATGTAATCCGATTAATACCCCATTTCCCAATAATTTTAAGATGTTTTTGGGTTCTATTAGGATTTGTTGTTTTACCACTAAGAGGTAAACCAAAAGGGTTGTCCAGCCGATTAGCATTCTCCAAAACACAATTTCAACGCTACTTAGGTCACTTAGCTCTAAAAACTTTCCAATTATTCCTGTAAATCCCCAAACTAAAATGGTGAAATGAAGTAGTATGTAGTGATGATATTTTGTAGTCAAACTGAATTTTTATGGGTTCAAAATTATTAAACTTTGAAAAAGAAGATTTTAGAATTTCCTAAATATTTGTATGAAATTAATTACTTTAGGCACCACAAAGATGAAGAA
>JAYPLD010000071.1:0-2741 GCA_038129265.1 Crocinitomicaceae bacterium | reverse complement strand
CGCTTCAGAAGTAATTACACTTTCTGACCAGTCTTTTGATATTGATGTTCCGTTGGGGTCTTTATCTGGTGTTCCAGCTGGGATTCCATTTACAGGCACAGTTACTGTACAAGATACTTCCTCATATGATTTTATGTTCCCTAATGGGGAAGAATTGACTTCTATTGATTTTTCATCAGGTCTATTGACAATTAGTGTAGATAATTCATTAAGTCACGAAGTATCGATGACTTTCACTATACCTTCACTTTTAGATGGGGCTAGTCCATTTACAGACGTTTTAGTCGTTCCAGCTAATAATACGGCCATCACCCAAGTAAATCTATCTTCCTACGATTTAGATTTTACTCAAGGAAATGTGGGGTTTAATGAATTTATAGTTCAAACAGAGGCTACCATAACAGGGTCGGGGGCACCTATATCCTCAACAGATAACCTAACCATGTCTTTTGGAATGTCTTCCATGAATTTTAATCAAATAAATGGGGATTTAAAGTATCAACATTTTGATCTAGGCACTGAAGAAACCGTTTTTGATATTTTTCAAAGCTCATTTGGTGCATTAAGTTTTCAACTTACCAATCCAGAAATTAGACTAGATATTACAAACAGTTTTGGATTTGATGTATACATGGGTATGGATTCCATGTATTATGAAGACTTATCTGGAAATTTTATTGATCACATATTATATGACTCTACTGCTCAAGGAAATTTACAACAAGCTCCATTTTACTTTCCTGTGGTAAACCAACCTGCAACACCTGGAGGAACATCTTCCAGTAGTATTGTAATGAATGCTTCAAATAGTAGTATAGATGAACTAATAAATGCGACTCCAAAACAAATGATTTTTTCGTCTTCTGCTTCCATAAACTTAGATACTAATATCACCAATTCAAATTATGTGCTTAGCAATAGTGAAATTAGTGTTAGCTCTGAAATTTTACTCCCGCTTGAAGGATATGCTGGTGGTTGGGCATTAGGAGATACGTTACCTTTTGACTTCACAGTAGACTCATTATTCAGTTCCAATACAACAATTGAAGAATCCGTGATCAAATTCGTAACCACTAATGGATGGCCCGTAGAAGTGGAGTTTACATTAGAATTATTGGATGATAGTGAAAATTTACTGACCTCTATAGCAAACCAAGAGATGATTATTGAATCGGGTATGTTGGATGCTAACGGAAGAGTTGAAACACCAACAATTAAATTAACCGAGCTGTTTTGTGATAGTACTTGTGTAAATAATCTGAATCAAACTAGGTTTGTAGTTCTAAACGTGTCAGCAAATACAGACAATTTTAGTAACCAGCAGTCAGTTAAAATATACAACGACTATAAACTAGGTATAGAGATGGCTATCATGGTTGCAGGAAGAATTTTTTAATGAAAAGAATACTAGTCATATTAACCATTCTTTTTGCCGGTAAAATGGTGGCTCAACAAGATTTCATCTTGTATCATATGCCATCTATTCCTCAAATCACTCAAGTTGATCCTGCATCTTTTCCAGATTCAAAGCTAGATATTGGTTTACCCATAATTTCAAGTGTTTATGGATCCGCATTTAATACTGGATTTTCATTAGGAGATTTATTTTATCAGAACGCCAATGGAATTATGATGCCAGATGTGGATAATGCTATTGCAGCCATGAAACCCAACAACTTTTTGATTTTAAATGCTAGTACAGACCTTCTGTTTTTTGGTTTTAAAAAAGGAAATAATTTTTATTCCTTCAATGTGACTGAAAAACTAGACTTCACCTTCAATTACCCTAAAGATTTGATCATCATGGCAATGGAGGGCAATGGGAATAACTTGCTGGGAGAACGAGCTTCTTTTGATGGGTTAGGTTTTGATTTTACACACTGGAGAGAATATGCTGTTCATTGGGTTCACGATGTAGATCATAAGTTTTCTTATGGTGCCAGATTAAAGTATTTATACGGGATGGAAAACTTCACAACAGACGTAAGTTATATGGGTATCACCACAGATCAAAATACACATGCGCTTACCTTTGATATGAATTTTGATTTTAGAACAGCCGGCCTGCCCTTAGTTTTAATTGATGACTCAATTCCATGTGTTGGTGCAATAGATATGAATGATACTGCTATGGTCCAAGCTTCAGGTTTAGATGGTAATTTCCTTAGTAATTATATGTTTGGTAGAAATAATAATGGTTTAGGTATAGATCTTGGATTTAATTACCATTTAAACGATAAATTACTACTAGAGTTTTCAGTACTTGATCTGGGTTTTATTACTTGGAACGATTATACAGCTAACTCTCAGTTAGACGCTTGGGATTATACGTACGATGGTATTGATAATCCAATCACTGTTTTTGGCCAAGGTACGAGTGTAGAATTTTTAAAAAATATTCTTGAAGACTCTATTGAAGCTTCACTTTATGAAAACTATCAATATTCTACCCCTAGCTATTCAACCTCATTGAGAACAAAGATTTACGCTTCTATGGAGTACATCGTTGACCATAATAATTTTGTATCCTTAAGCCTATATTCTTCATTTGTTCGAAAAAGGTGGAGAAGAGGTCTTGGAATTGCCTACAACTATCACTTAGGAAACTTCCTTTCAGCTACGGCTAGTTATTCTATATATAATAGAAGTTATTCTAATGTCGGTTTAGGAGTCTCTTTAAATCTTGGCCCTGTTGAATTGTATTGTCTTACTGATAATATTCTTGCTTGGGGGATGTTAAA
>JAYPLD010000070.1:0-9224 GCA_038129265.1 Crocinitomicaceae bacterium | reverse complement strand
CCTGTTAAATAGTAGAAATCTGGATCTTGGTGAAACTCATAACTCACATCATTTGAACGAACTTTCTCCGTTCCCGCATAATAAATAGCCATGGTGGAGTCTGGCATCAATGCCCTTACTTTTTTGCGGTTTTCTTTGTGAAAAGATGCAGGTAGTAAATCTGTATCGTAAATTCCTAAAGAATCAACATTACTTTCATACTTAAAATCCTTAGCTAATTCCTGAGCATGGTGAATTAGACAGCCCCAAACAAAAACGAAGAGTAAAACGATGCGCATAAAAAAAGCCTTACTACTAATGTAATAAGGCTTTTAGAATTGTGAAAATCTTTTTTTATAAATGTCCTTGAGCTTTTGCCTCAGCTAACACGGCAGAAATTCCTTTTTTATTGATGTTTCTTATTGCAGCTGCAGATACTTTAAGGGTAATCCACTTATCTTCTTCAGGAATATAAAATTTCTTCGTTTGTAAGTTTGGATAAAACTTTCTTTTTGTCTTCTTATTTGAGTGAGATACGTTGTTCCCAGCTACCACTTTCTTTCCTGTTATTTGACAAACTCTTGACATCTTTTCTTATTTTGAGGTGCAAATTAAATTCATTTTAGCGTGATTAACAAATTATTAAACTAATTTTCAACGCTTCTTTTTCTGTTGTTGTTTAGCAATATCTTCCATACGCTGTTGGAATCTTGACTTTTTCTTTGGCTTTTTCTTATTCTGCTCAATTTGGGCTCTAATTTTTTCCTCGTCTACCATGTATTTTTTGATCCCCCACATGATTCCCATATTCATGACGTTACCGCATAAATAATAATAACTTAAACCAGAAGAATAAGTATTAAAGAAAAATAACATCATAATGGGGAACATGTACATGATCACTTTCATGTTTGGCATTCCAGGTCCAGATGGCGTCATCTGGTTGCTATTCATCATGGTGTAAAATAAAGTTGAAGCAGCCATCAAAAGGGTGAATAAACTGATATGATCCCCATAAAATGGTATTTCAAAACCTAAGTCAAGTATAGAATCAAAAGAACTCAAATCCTCAGCCCAAAGAAATCCTTGGTGTCTTAAATCTAAACTAGCCGGGAAGTAACGGAACACCGCAAATAAAATGGGCATTTGAATCAGTACCGGAATACAACCTGCCATAGGGTTTACACCTGTTTGTCGGTATAAAGCCATGGTCTCTTGCTGCTTTTTCATAGCTGCATTTTTATCCGTCTTGCCCTCATACTTACTGTTAAGTTTAGTAATTTCTGGCTTTAATACTTTCATCTTAGCAGAAGACACATAATTTTTATATGTCAACGGCATAATGATGATTTTAACAATTAGGGTTAGTAGTAAAATCGCTAACCCAAATCCAACACCCCAAGTTTTTATAAAATTGAAAATGGGACCTATCATGAATTTATTGACCCATCCAAAAATACCCCATCCAAGATTGACGATATCTTCCATCTCATTTTCATAAGCTGATAGTAAATCGTAATCGTTGGGGCCAAAGAAAAATTTAAGTGGAATGCTTTCCTGTGATGGGAGTTCTACATTGGTATAATAAGAAATGGTGTAGTCGTCACTTTCAAGCTGTCTTTGCACCATTTTACCACTAGTAAATCCTTCATCATCGCTAATTAAAACTGAGGAAAAGAATTTATGTTTAAAAGCTATCCAATTCATTGTGCCTTGGATTTCCTCTTCTTTATCAGACCTTTCCGTCATGTAATCTCTTCCTTCTCCAAAATAGCGATACATAATGGAACAAATCATACGTTCATCATCCGCTAATTTCTCAGTAGACAATCCTTTCATCCCCCATTCAAAGTCAACTTGCGGATCTATCACATTATCAAGGTTGTGATAATCAATTTGAAATTCAACATCATACTTACCCTTTGGAAGTAAATAGCTAAACTGTAAATATTGATCAGCTGCACCTGCATTGGCTCTCAGAACCAAAGAACTATCTGTACTCTTAACGGCTTCAAAAAATAAATCTCTAGAATAGATCAACGATGAATTCTCTACATCTTCAACTACCAAAGACATGGTAGAAGAGTTTTTTTCAAAAAGAGAAAGTGGCTCTTCAATATCATTTACAAAATCATGATGAGTTTTGTATTTGTATTTACCATCTTCTGATTTTTCAATCATTTTAGCTTCGTTGATGGAACCACCTTTTGAGGACACTGCTAAACTTATCTTGTCATTTTGTAATACAAAATCTTTCTCCACACCCATTCCAGCCTTATAGAAAACACCAAATTCATTAATTAAACGTTGTTGTTGTTTTTGTTCGGCTAATTGTGCGCCAATGATACTATCTTCAACTGAAAGGGTATTAGAAACAGTATCGTTAACCGCTATTTCTAAAGATTCTTCCTGCTCAATAACCGATTCCTTTTGAGTCGGCTCTTCTGTATTTTCTTGTTGTGTAGGTTGTTCTGGTGGTTGGTTCAACATAAAGAATGCGACCATAACAGCACCAATTAAAATTAAACCTGTAGTTGTATTTCTATCCATGGAAATAAATTTCGAGGACAAATATATTTTTTCTGTAGAAACTTTCCTTGAATCTTAACAAATATTAAAGCGATCCCAAAGAGGAAAATAGATTGGTTAATAACTTTGTGAATAATCCAAAAAACACTTTTTGTCAATTTCGGCTATCTAGAGATATTTTTGTGATAACAAGAAAATCATGTTCACATCACTTTTTGTTAAGAAAAAAATATCACACAAAGAAATTGCTCAAAAGTTTGTTCACCACACACTTCAAATCATTGACGACACCTACAGCGATTTCTTAGATGCTATTTTTTACGATCCAGAATTAACCGAACATCCTCCTCTTGATTACAAAGATCCTAGAAAATTCTCCTTGATAATTATCGCTGGAAACATGAAGTTTTTTGAACAAATTCTTTCCGCTTACGAAGAGAATAATTTATGCCAAGCCATTATAGAGGAAATGGCAACAGCCTTTGAAACTAACTTTCATGAAATGCAGGCTGAGCTAGAGAAATATTCATCATTTATTTCTAGAGTAAATCACCCCTCAAAAAATATACTTTACGGAATGTCCAAAGCTGTGTTTTTTAAATTTAAACTCGGTAAATACCAGGAAGATTATTTTGCACAATTGAACACACCTAATCCCATTTTTCTAAAGCGAATTGATAATTTAGTTGAAAATTACATCTGGGATTGGAAATCCTTTTTCGATAAGACAAAAATTACGCTTTAATTCACATTAAAACGTTCTACAGCCATTTTTTTAATGTCATTTCCTATAGCCATCGCTGCCGTAGCGGCTGGTGACGGTGCGTTAAGTACATGAATGCTATTTTTTCCGTATTCAATTCTAAAGTCATCCCTTGTATCACCATCTTTTCCTAATAATAGCGCTCTTACCCCAGCCCTACCTGGTCTAATATCTTTCATCTCTAAGGAAGGAATTAGTTTTTGTAAGGTTCTTAGAAATAACTGCTTTGAAAAGGCCCTTCTGTATTCGTTTATTCCATAACTCGCATTCTTCAAAAAAAGGCGCCATGTCCCACTATACGTTAATGCGTCAACCGTATCTTTTAAACTAAAATCTGTTTTACCGTATCCTTCTCGTTTAAAACTAAAAACAGCATTTGGTCCACACTCTACATCTCCATTCACCATCCTTGTAAAATGAACACCTAAAAATGGGAATTGAGGATCTGGAACAGGGTATATTAGGTTTTTAACTTTGTGTTTGGCGTGCTCTTCTAACTCGTAATAATCGCCTCTAAACCCAACTACCTTTTCTCTCAAATTTACCTGATCTATTTTTGCTAGTCTATCGGCCTGAAGTCCTCCACAAACAATCAAAAATGTAGATTTTATTTTTAAATTTTTGCATAAAATAACCTTCTCATCCTCTCCTTGTTCAATATTTACCACCTCAGTAGAAGTATATACTTTACTACTGCTATTCATGCCAACTGCTACTTGAATCATTTTTTCGGTAGCACCCACAAAATCAATTATACCTGTACACGGGACCCATATCCCATCAACTCCTGCTACTTCAGGTTCAATTTCTTTTATTTGATCTGCATTGATTCGTTCTATACCTTCAATGTTGTTTTGAATTCCGTTATTAAGAATCTTTTCTAAATTCGAAATTTCAGAGGAGGATGTAGCCACCACTACTTTACCACAAATATCATGATTGATTCCATGTTCTTTAGCAAATTTGACCAACTCATGTCTACCATTGACACAATTTTCTGCCTTTTTTGAACCGGGTGTATAATACAATCCTGAATGAATTACACCTGAATTATTTCCAGTTTGGTGGTGAGCAAGTTTGGATTCCTTTTCAATTAAGACTAATTTTTTAGTAGGAAACGCTTTTTGAAGCTGATAAAAAGTGGCTGACCCAACAATACCCCCTCCAACTATAGCAATGTCAAATACTTCTTCTTTCATCCATTAATTTCAATTTCTTGTTTTGGCACTCCAAATAACATAATTAAACTGACCACAAAAAAAGTAATTAAAGCTAAAACCGAATTTCTCATACTACCAGTAAGTTGATGAATGAATCCAAATGAAAACATCCCTATTACAATACCTAATTTTTCGGCCACATCATAGAATGAAAAGAAAGAAGATGTGTCATGGGTGTCTTGTGGGATGAATTTAGAGTATGTACTTCTAGAAATGGATTGACTACCCCCCATAACTAAACCTACAAATCCAGCCACACAGTAAAACTCTACAGGCTCAGTTACTACATAGGCAACAAAACAAAGTAGTATCCAGAGGATAACTGAAGTTTTGATGGCAAAAAGATTTCCTTTGGTTTGGGATATTTTAGAAATTAAATGGGCACCTGGAATGGCAATTAATTGTATCAATAGCACACTTACAATTAACCCCAATTTTGCCTGAAGTGCACCTTCTTCTCCCTCACCCCAATTGATTTCCTCTGCCCCAAAATAGACAGCAACTAACATGATCGTTTGTATGGCCATACTATAAACAAAAAAAGAAAAGATAAAACGTTTTAAACGTCTTGTAAGCACCACATATGACCATACTTTTTTTAACTCTTTCAATCCTTTAGAATACGTAGATTTGTCCTTTATCTTAAATTTTTTTCCTCTAGGTAACTTACTAAGCGTAACGTGACTAAATCCAAACCACCACAGACCTGTAATGGCAAAACAAATTCTGGTATAAAAGTTTCTCTCTGCTTCTGGTGTCAAAAAAATAACGGATAAGCAAATGATCAATAATAAAACACTACCAAAATAACCCATAGAAAAACCTTTGGCTGATAATTGATCATGATCTTTTTCATCGGCAATTTCAGGAAGAAAGGCATTGTAAAAAACTAAGCTACTCCAAAAACCAATGCCTGCGAGAACATAAGTTAGTAAGCTAATTTCTATTTGATCAATATTGAAAAAAGAAAGCATTACACAACAGAAAGAGCCCATGTAACAAAAAAACCTTAAAAAAGCTCTCTTGTTGCCTAGAGAATCAGCTATCCCAGTTAATATGGGAAGTATCATAACCAATAGTAAAAAGTAGGAAGAACTTAAAATGGTTATAAGAGCCGTATTGATAAATTTAAAACCAAAAAAATGAATGTACTTTTTACCATCAATAACTTCATGAAATGCATATCCTTCAAAAAAGATGGGAAAAATAGCCGTAGTAATAACAAGAGGATACACTGAGTTTGCCCAGTCGTAAAAAGTCCAAGCCTTTTGTACTTTCTTGTTGTTTTTTAATTCCAATTATTTGGTGATAATAAATTCTACTCTTCTATTCTTAGCAAGACTTAGCATACTCAGGCCTGGCGCAGCTGGCTGATCAGGGCCTGCATCTAACGTAGTAAGTCTTTCAGATGAAATACCTTTTTTAACTAAATAGTCTTTTATGGATTTAGCTCTGTATGTACCTAGGTTGACCAACATTTCATTTTCAGGATCATTTTTAATGGCTTCTTCTTCCTTTTTGTCTGTATGACCGTTAAGCTGTAAATTTAATTGTGCATTTTCAGTCAACAGCACGGCTAATTTGTCAAGTGATTTTGTAAACATATCATCTATTTTGGAGGACTCTACATCAAAATAGACCGTAAGCCTTTTCAATCGCTCTTCAACTGAAATTTCTTCCCCATTATCAGCAAAATCTCTATGATAAACAATTGATTCTCTCTGTTTTTTAGCTCCCATCATACAATCACAGTCCGAAGGGTTTTCAATCATAAATACCTCAATATTATCCACATAATAATATGCTTCTGGTCGTTGAGTGCCTTGAAAATTGGCTAATTTTTTAAGCTTTTGATACTTTGTATCTTTGTTATTGTAAAAATTACCAATGGTGATGAATTTTTCTTTGCCATTTGCTCTAAAGGTACCGCAAACGGTTTCCCAATTATATCTAGCGTTATATACCTTGTTTGAGGCGTCTTTAACCACATTGGAAAACTCTTTTCTGTTATTGAAAATAATATCTCCCTTGGAATCCAACGTTAACGGATCAACCCCTAAATGGGCTCCTATATTATTTACCGCATATTTGCTTAAATCGGAGAGGCTTATATGGAACTTTACACAATAATCTAGTCCACCAGTTAAAGCACTCATTAGAGGAGCTTGTACATAGGTTCTTGGTGTTTTATTGTTATAACTGTACACTACGATACCAGCATAATTGTCCCCATCCTTTGGATGTTCTTTTCCATACATATTTACGGGTGCCCCAATGGGACCTTCCTTCTTTTTAGAAAAAAGATCTGCGTTAAGTGCAGTTGGAGAACTCCACTCCTTTGCAGCACTAATTTGTTTTAATTTTTTGAACTTTCCTTCTATACTTTCAAAACTTGAGTTAGGCACAAGATTATTATGGTCTTGAGCTATAGCATAAAAAGAAAAACTTAGCGATAAGGTTACTACAAAATATTTGATCATAATTAATTAATTTGATTTGACTGTCTCAATAAAACATTTTACGTGATCAGGATTTACATCTGGATAAACTCCGTGTCCCAAATTAGCAATATGTCGATGACCTGCAAAGGAATTTAGCATTTCTTTCGTTTTGTGCTCGATTAAATTATAATCACCATACAAAACACATGGATCCAAATTCCCTTGTAATGTTTTCTGATTTTGAAAAATAGTTTTAGCATCTGAAATACTCATATTCCAATCAAGTCCAATGGTTTCGCAGTTTAATCCCTTCATATTTTCTAATGCAGAATAGGCTCCTTTTGCAAAAACAGTAACGGGAGCTTCATGAATAGCATCACATATTTTATGGACATATTTCATGCCAAACTCCTCGTATTGTTGATGTGTTAATATTCCTGCCCATGAATCAAATAACTGAACTAAATCAGCACCTGAAGATATTTGTGCCTTAAGATATGCTATGGTAGTTTCAGTTATAAGACCTAACAATTGATGTGACAGCTCTGGCTCTCTATATAAAAATGATTTGGCCTTACTAAAGGTTTTAGACCCCTGACCCTCTATCATGTAAGCGAAAATCGTCCAAGGAGCACCAGCAAATCCAATTAAAGGAACTTTACCACTTAGTTCAGATTTAGTAATTTTAATAGCCTCTAATACATAAGATAAATTATCATGAACATCGGGAATCGAAATGGTTTTTAAATCATCTGAAGTTTTAATGGTTTTTGGAAAATAAGGTCCTTTTTTTTCTACCATTTCATAAGAAAGCCCCATGGACTCAGGAACCACTAAAATATCTGAGAAAATGATAGCAGCATCTACATTTAAAATATCCACTGGTTGAATAGTTACTTCAGCCGCGAGATGTGGAGTCTCTACTAATTCTTTAAACCCACTTAACGCATTTCTTATTTGTCTATATTCAGGTAAAATTCTACCTGCTTGACGCATTAACCATACAGGTGTTCTTTCAATTTTTTGTCCTTTAGCTGCTCTTAATAAAAGATCATTTTCTAATTTCATAGTGCAAATGTATAAAAGACAACAAATAAGCCGTTTGTTTTATCTAAATACCCTTAGACTTTCTTTTACGCTATTCGTATTCATATTAAACACGAACTATAATGCCCAGAATCAAGTTGATCATCACTCTGATTCCATAGCGGTTATTACCACATTTGATAGGCAAGAAATAAGAGGCATACTAACTGAAGAAGATAAATACAGTATTACTATAGAAACGGGTAACGAATTAAGAACATTTTATAAAAACAATATTTACCATATCAGATACATTACCAGAGAACAAATTTTTGATACGAAGGAGTTTGAAAATCCAAACCCAAATTATACTCGTTATTGTTTTATGCCTTCTTCATTTATCTCTGAAAGAGGAGAATTCAACACCATTTCACACTACTTTGTAACTGCAAATTCTAAAGTAGGTTTGCATGAAAATATAGAATTTTCTATTGGAAATTTTCTTCTCTTTAATTTGTTTTCTAGTCTTACATTCTCTAAGAATATTACAAACACCTTTCTTGGACGCAGGTCTATCACAGCAGCAGGGTCAATAATGGGAAATTACCTCATCGACATCAACAATTCATCCTCTAATTTATTTAACGGCTGGGGAGGTAATGCAAGAATTACACTTGGAAATAAGAATCGAAATTCAACGTTAGGCTTTATAGGTTATAACCTAAATGTAATAGGAGGTACATTTTATGGTGGTTATTTTGGTAGCCAAGTCAAATTAAGTGAACGATTTACGTTAGCCGGTGAAAGTCTAGGACTGACTATAGATAACGTGCAATTCATTTTCTTAAATAGTATTATTTTAAATTGGATTAGAAACAGTAACGAAGACTGGAGTTTAGGGGTTATCTATGCAGGAAATAATATTCAAAATAACATGATAAATCTGCAAAACAATACCATTATTATTCCTTATTTGGGCTATCAACGAAAATTTTAGATCTACCTGGACATAATCACAAACCCTTTCTTCTCAATGAATTCTCCATTATTCATATTCTTTGCAATCACCTTCCACAGATAAGTTCCATTAGACACATAGGCACCGTTCAATTTCCCGTCCCAATAATCCGATGGATTTTTGGTTTCAAAAATAACTTCTCCCCATCTGTTGTAAACTTGAAAATCATATTCATTTGGATCTATTTTATCGCCAACTGGAAAAAACTTATCATTTAAACCATCATCATTTGGTGTAAAAGAATTAGG
>JAYPLD010000069.1:5907-9268 GCA_038129265.1 Crocinitomicaceae bacterium | reverse complement strand
GCAGAAAGTTATTTAAAGAATAAAAACTACTCTGCAGCTGCACTTACATTCAAAAAACAATTTGCGTCAACTGCAGATTCTAACTTATTAAAAAAAATTGGTAATGCATACCTTAAGGCAGACAATGACAGAACAAAATCCATTAAGTACTTTCAAAACTATCTCAAATACAACCCCAAAGACAAAGATATTTGGTATAAACTAATTTTTGCTCACTTATACCAATATGATATTGAAAAAGCAAAAACATGTTTAGATACATATAGTGCTCTTACAAGGGGAAAGAAAAAAAAGATTAAAACTGCTTTTGAGATTATTTCGAGGTTTGAAGCCTTTTACTTTAATCCTGAAAATGTAAGTATTACTAATGTAGGTAATAAAATAAACACTTCAGCTAGTGAAGATTTCCCCATTATAGATAACCAGCATAGATATCTGGTTTATGAGTCCAATAAATTAAAGTCAAAAGGAAAAGTCCAATTGAACGGGGAGTTAAATAATGATCTCTATATTTCAAGATATAATGGAACTTCGTTTACCCTTTCAAAGCCCATAAAAAAACTCAATTCAATTGAAAATGAAAAGTGGGTAGGATACCAAGACAACTTAAAATCGCTTTATTTCATTAAAAGAAATCTTCCTATTCTAATAGCACAAAAGAGAGGTTTGAATTATAAGAAAAAAGGGATTATTCATGATTTTGATCACTTAAAAGGGTTAGATATTCATTCCATTTTCATCTCATTAGAAGAAGAAAAAGCCTTTATTTCAGCTCGTCCTCATGGCAAAAAACAAGTTTATCAACTTTATCAATTGAACCTATTGCCAGACAATAACTGGAGTAAACCAGTTGCGTTAAACATAACAAACAAAAGTTCTAATTACATAAATCCATTCTACCATTCATACACGAATACACTTTATTTTAGTTCAGATGTAAATGAAGGAATGGGTGGGTTTGATCTGTACAGCTCCCATTTTAACAGGATAGATCAAAATTGGGATGATATAGAAAACCTAGGGTATCCCATAAATAGTCCATATGATGAAAAGAACATCAGTTTGACACAAGATGGTTCAAGTGGATTTTTTTCTAGTATAAGAGAAGGAGGATTTGGAAAATACGATATTTATAAAATAAGCTATTTAAATGAGCCGGTAAGAAGGGTAATTTATTTAGTAGATTTTTTAGATCCAAACACCCAAAAAGCATATGATAATCTTAATTTAGAAATTTATAGTCAAGATGATGTGCTTATTGGGAAATACTTACCAAATAACCAAACAGGTGTTTTTACGATCATTTTAGAAGAAGGTGAATTTCAAATAATTGGAAAAGTAAACAGTAATATAATATTTGAAAAACAAATTTCAGTTTCAGAATATAATATGCAAGAAAAACTAATCAGAATAAATTTGTAATATGGAATTAACACTAAATAGACCATTAGTTATATTGGATATTGAGGCAACAGGGGATCAAATAAATAAAGATAGAATTGTTGAAATTGGAATGATCAAACTGCTTCCAAGTGGAGAAGAAATTACCTTTGAAAAAAAGATAAATCCAGAAATACCTATTCCTCTTCACATTTCTGAAATTCATGGGATTTATGACATTGACATTAAAAATTCACCTACGTTTAAAGAGGTAGCGAATGAAATTTTAGCCTTTATTAAAGATTGTGATTTAGGTGGGTACAATTCTAATAAGTTTGATATTCCAATGTTAGAAGAAGAATTTTTAAGGGCTGGTATTGAAAGTAAATTGGAAGAAAAAAAACTAATTGATGTTCAAAATATATTTCACAAACTAGAAAAAAGGACCTTAGAAGCAGCTGTTAAATTTTATTGTAATAAAGAATTAGTTAATGCACATACCGCTCTAGCAGATGCAGTAGCTACTTTAGAAGTGCTTAAAGCACAAACAGTAAAATATGATGAGTTAAGTAGTGATGTTTCATTTTTGAGTGAATTTTCTAAAATTAATCCATCCTCAGTGGATTACGCTGGACGAATTGTACTGAATAAAGAGAATGTTCCCATTATTAATTTTGGTAAGCATAAGGGGAAACCCGTAATGGCAGTATTTGAAAAAGAACCTGGCTACTACGCATGGATCATGAGGGGAGATTTTTCACAGAATACAAAAAGATGTTTCACTAAAATTTGGGAAGAAAATAAAAAGGAAAAATGAAAATCATCTGTATAGGGAAAAATTATGCCAATCATGCAAAAGAAATGGGAAGTAAAGTTCCTACTGAACCCTTGTTTTTTTTAAAACCAGATTCGGCCATTTTACCCAAAAAACATCCCTTTTTCATACCAGATTTTAGTCGTGAAATACACTATGAATTGGAGCTTCTGATTAAAATTAAAAAGCTTGGAAAACACATAGAAAAAAAATATGCATCTAGTTATTACAGTGAAATTGGTTTAGGCATTGATTTTACCGCAAGAGATTTACAAAATGAGTGTAAAATCAATGGTCATCCTTGGGAAAAAGCTAAGGCATTTGATCACTCTGCTGTGATTGGATCTACATTTTATTCGATTGATTCATTTAATGAGATTCACTTTGAATTAAAAAAGAATGGAAATCTAGTACAACAGGGCAATGCAAAAGATATGGTTTTTAATTTTGATGATATCATTCATCACGTTTCTAAGTTTATGACGCTAAAAATTGGTGATATTATATTTACTGGTACGCCTGAAGGAGTAGGGCCTGTAAAAATAGGTGATCATCTGGAAGGTTTTTTGAACGGAAAAAAAATCATTGATTTAAACATCAAATAATTTTCTACTCTATCCTTATCTGAGTGTACTCCGTTCCGTAATTTATATCTGATGTATTTCCATTATTAATACTCAGATTAATCTCCTCCTTATAGATTAATCCCTTGTGAAGAGCATAGATTTCAATGGCATTATCGTATTCGAGTAGGTTAGCATTAAATTCATGCGTAATTTCAACCACACTGTCTATCATCATACCAAGTATATTAAAAGAGCTGTGTATTTGACTAACGGTATATTCTTGTTCTCCTAACTGGTTGAAAAGATTACCATCCCAGTAGCTCAATTCATCTAAAGGGAATATCATTTTTACAAATCGGATATTTTCTTCTACTTGTTCTACACTACTTACAGTTTTCTTTACACTCCATACATCCTTAATTTGATAATGTTCTGTGGAATCTTGTTTCCAAAAGCGATGCAGCTGAAAGGCAATGTCGCCCTCACCATCAATATATGGGTTTTTAGTCACCTCCTTTAGAAAGTATTGTAAAGTGTCGGAACCAAGTGAAGTGTGCTGAATTTCCAACACATGAAACTCAGCTGAGTCATTTTCGTGAAC
>JAYPLD010000069.1:0-5807 GCA_038129265.1 Crocinitomicaceae bacterium | reverse complement strand
AATAAATAACCGCTTCTAGAGTAGATGTACCATTTACCAAATTTTGTTTGATTTAGAAATTTACCTTCTGCCATTATAGATCCATTTTCATGGAACATTTGCGCACTGGAAATGGAATCATTAATGAAATCTACTTTTCCACTTACATATCCCTCAGTCGCGTAATACGTGAATCTACCTACAGGAATTCCATGATTAAACTGACCTTCATATCTTTTACTTTGTGTGTTTTCATGATACCCTTTCCAAATACCGTGCTTTTTGCCCTGTTTATCAAACTGGTTAATAGTTGAATTGAGTTGAGCCGTTATTTGCAAACTAATACATAAAATGATAAACGTTATTCCCTTCATTTTAATACCATATTAATGTGTTCTATTCCATCTTCTAAATAATTATCTCCTTCTACTTTAAAACCATATGATTGATAAAATTCAACAAGGTAAGTTTGAGCAGACAACAAAATGCTAAATTCTGGAAAATTCTTAGTGATAAAATTCATAATATCGTTCATTAAACTGGATGCAACACCTTTTTTTCTATAATCCATTTTTACTGCGATCCTCCCAATTCTAACTTCTTTATTATTAAGGTTAGGTATAATTCTTCCTACAGCAACTATAATGCCATCATTATAGGTGGATACATGAAAAGCTTTTTTATCCTCATCATCTAGTTCTTGATAATAGCAGCACTGTTCTACTACAAAAATCTCAATACGTAATTTTATAACATCAAAAAATTGATCTTTTGATAATTCGTTGTATGGTTTTATAGTAGATTGAAACATGTATTAGCAAATATAACTTTATAACTTTGTATATATGGCGGACAAAATCAATAAAAAATACACCTATAAACCTTTAAAATCTTTAAGTGAGGAGGAAATAGTGAGTGGTGTTTTGTCTTGTGACACATCGATTTTATCAAGAGCCATCACTATGCTTGAAAGTTCTAGGAAAAATGATCAGGATATAATATATAATGCACTAAAGTCCATACCTAGTCCTAATAAAACAGCATTTAAAATTGGCATAACTGGAAGCCCAGGTGTCGGTAAAAGCACATTCATTGAGGCTTTTGGAAGATATTTGGGAAATAAAAATTTTAAAATTGCCATTTTAGCTATTGACCCAAGTTCTACCGTCACTGGAGGAAGTATTTTAGGGGATAAAACGAGAATGGAGGATCTGATAAATTTACCCAATGTGTTTATCAGACCTACCCCATCAAAAGGGGAGCTAGGTGGTGTGGCTAATAAATCTTATGAAACCATTTTACTATGTGAAAAAGCTGGATTTGATTTCATCATCGTAGAAACAGTTGGTGTAGGTCAATCCGAAACCCATGTGAAAGCACTAGTCGATTTTTTCTTATTACTTGTATTACCGGGTGCAGGAGACGAACTACAAGGTATTAAACGTGGAATAATGGAACTAGCAGATGGATTATTGATCACCAAAACGGATGGTGAAAACATCAAAAAAGCAAAAGTGGCTAAATCAAACTATCAGAACGCTTTACACTTATTTCCTAGCTCAAAAAATAACTGGACGCCACCCGTTTTAACATGTTCAAGCCTTGAAAACAGGGGGATTGATAAAGTGTTCGAAATGATAAATTCATTTGAAACCCACAACATTGAAAATGGTTGGCTACAAAAAAACAGACAAAAACAACGATTTTTCTGGTTTAAAGAAAAATTAGATAGTTTGATAAAAGCGGATTTTTATAAAAACAACCAAATAAATGATCAAATAAAAAGCTTGAATCAGGATATAGAAAGTGGTAAAATTGATCCGTTTAACGCTGCAAAACAACTATTTTCAGGAAATGACTCTTAAAGAAAAATTAAATAAACTTTCTATTATTGAGCTCGTAATTATCGCAGAACCACACTCCGATTATACAGATGAAGCAAAGACACATGCATTGGATCTTTTAAAAGAAAAAAACTGGGAGAATGATCCTGACATCTTTGATGAAATAAAAGAATATTGGTCTGGTTTTATTTCTGAGCAAATCAAGTCCATTTTATTAGAAAAGAAAATGCCTAAAAGTTTATTCCTCTCTGAGTTAGAGATAAAAGAAATAGTTAAAATGAAATTTGAGGAATGGAAAGAAAGGCAAGAACTTCTTGGAATAGATATCACTAAATATTGGGCAGTACCTTTTTAACTCTGCTCATTTCACAATGAATTCGCTATATTAGAGAAAATAGATAAATACAAATGGAAGTCAAAAATTATGTTTTAGGGGATTGGGTTGAAGGAGAAGGAACCGAAGTCACTTTTCAGCATGCCATAAATGGAGAAACATTAGGAACATGCTCCAGTAAAGGGTTAGATTATGAACACATTTTACGTTATGGGAGAGAAAAAGGAAGTACTGCATTACGAAAAATGACATTCCAGCAAAGAGGGGAAATGCTCAAATCATTAGCTCTTTATTTGCATAAAAGAAAGGATCAATTTTATCAATTGAGTACAGCAACAGGCGCTACAAAAATTGACTCATGGATTGACATAGAAGGAGGTATAGGAAACCTATTTGCTAATGCTTCGCTAAGGAGGCAATTCCCTGATCTACCCTATCATGTAGATGGTCAAGCAGCTCCCCTTTCCAAAAATGGGACTTTTATTGGTCATCACATCATGGTTCCAAGAAGAGGTGTTGCTGTTCATATCAATGCCTTCAATTTTCCTATTTGGGGAATGTTGGAAAAAATAGCGGTAAATTTCATGGCAGGGGTAGCAGCTGTTGTGAAGCCATCAGAATATACTTCATTTCTTACAGCTGAAATGGTTAAAGAAATCATCAATTCAGGTATTTTGCCTGAAGGTAGCTTGCAGCTCATACCCGGATTAGGAAGAGGAATTTTAGATCATGTGGACCACAGGGATGTAGTCACATTTACGGGGTCTGCAGCTACTGGAAAAATATTAAAATCACATCCTAATATATTAGCTCACTCTGTTCCGTTTAATATGGAAGCGGATTCACTCAATGCGTGTGTTTTAGGAAAAGATGCTGTACCAGGTACTGCTGAATTTGATCTATTTGTGAAAGAAGTACATAAGGAAATGACCGTTAAGACTGGCCAAAAGTGTACTGCTGTAAGGCGAGTTATTGTGCCAGAAAACACCGTTGACGCAGTTCAAGAAGCCCTTATTTCAAGGTTGGAAAAAACAGCTATTGGGAACCCGGAGAATAAAGAAGTTAGGATGGGTGCATTAGCCACAAAAATTCAAGTAGAAAGAGTCAAAGAAAATGTGGAGCTATTGATGCAGTCTCAAGAAATGGTATATGGGTCACTAGAAAAGACATCATTAATAGATGCTCAATTTGAAAAAGGATGTTTTTTCTCCCCTATTCTATTTAGAAATGAACAACCCTTTTTAAAGGACGATGTACACCATGTGGAAGCCTTCGGACCTGTTTCTACCTTAATCCCATACAAAGACATGGAAGAGGCTGTTTCCATTGTTGAAATGGGTAAGGGTTCCTTAGTAACATCCATTGTGACGAATGATGATGAAATCGCAAAAACATTTGTAACAGAGGCTGCACATATGAATGGTCGAATTCTAGTGCTGAACGAACGATGTGCAAAAGAAAGTACAGGTCATGGATCACCTATGCCATTACTTACACACGGAGGGCCAGGAAGAGCAGGTGGAGGAGAAGAAATGGGGGGAATAAGAGGAATTAAACATTATTTACAACGAACAGCCATACAAGGTCATCCAGAAACCATAACAAGAATTACAGAACAATTTCAAGTAGGAGGAGATCAACCTATTTCACAACCTCATGTTTTTCGCAAACACTTTGAGGAATTGGTAGTTGGTGAAACGGTATTTACCCATAAGCATACCGTAAGTGAAGCAGACATCGTAAATTTCGCGAATGTAAGTGGAGATAATTTTTATGCCCACATGGATGCAACGTCTCTTGATGGAACCATTTTTGAAGAGCGTGTTGCTCATGGATATTTTATTTTATCCAAAGCGGCTGGGCTTTTTGTTGATCCGGCAAAAGGGCCTGTACTTTTGAATTATGGAATTGAAGAATGTCGTTTTGTTAAGCCCGTTTATCCTGGTGCCACCATTGGCGTAAAGTTTACGGTTAAAGAAAAAATTGACCAAAAAAAGAAAGATGAAGACGATATTGCAAAAGGTATAGTAAAGTTTTTAGTTGATGTGTATGATGAAACGGATGAAACAGTAGCCATTGCCACCATTCTGACCATGGTTAAAAAAATTGATCAGTCCTACTAACATGAAAAAGACTATTTGCAGCATACTTGCGCTATTTATATTAACCCAGCTCCATTTTTATTCACAAGAAATCACCAGAACTTCTATTAAAATTGATAGAATTAAGCAAATTCTTGAAAGAACAGAGAGCGATACCGTTAGAGTATTGCAATTACAAAATTGGAGCGATATTATTTTTTACAGCGACCCCGATTTACATTTAAAACTACAAACTGATATTGTAAATCTTTGTGAGGATAATCTGTTGAACCCTTCTAGTGAAAAAGAAAAAAAGTGGTTTAAAGAACAAATATGGATTGCCTTTGATCATATTGGGAGCATCTATTTCTATGATTATGATGAACCTGTAAAAGCCTTGAAATTTTATCTCAAAAGTGCTGAGATTTTAGAAACGTTAGATCATCTTAATTCCTCCTCTATTACCTATGATATCATTGGAAATATCTACCAACAACTGGGTAATTACCAAAAAGCAAATAGGTATTTTCAAAAGCGTATTAAAATTGACCAAAATATCAGTAAAAAATTTGAAGAAAAATTGCTTTTAGATAGTATTCAATTGGTGAATAGAAACAAAGAAATAGCCTTTCAAAAAGAAACTGCTGCCAAAGAAGAAAAGCTCAAAAAAGAAGCGGAAAGGTTAAATACCATATTAGAAATAGGCATTGTTTTATTTCTCTTATCATTTGTAATTGTATACGTTCAATGGAGAAAAACTAGAAAACAGAATAAGATTATTGAAGAACAACATAGGCAACTAGACGAGAATCACAAAGAAATTACAGATAGCATCAGTTATGCTAAAAATATTCAAGATGCTATGATGACCTCAACGGTATATCTCAAGGATGTATTGCCTGAAAGTTTTATCTTTTTCAAACCTAAAGATGTTGTTTCTGGCGATTATTATTGGGTTTACAAAACCCCATACAATAATATCTACTTTACGGTGGCTGACTGTACTGGTCATGGTGTCCCGGGTGCATTTATGAGCATGATAGGCACTTCTTTACTCAATGAAAATATAATTGAGAAAAAGGTAAATAATCCGGGTGAAATCCTAGATAATATGCGGGACAAAATCATCGCTTCCTTAAATAACAAAGACAGTAAAAAAGAAACTCGAGACGGAATGGATGTAGCACTATGTAAAATTAATTTTGAAAAATTAACCTTGCAGTATGCTGGTGCAAACAATCCGTTGGTTCACGTAAGAAATGGAGAAATAAATCATGTAAAAGCTAATTATCAACCTGTTGCACTTACGGTAGGTGAAAAGAAACCATTTATAAATCATGATATTAAACTAGAAAAAGGAGATATGATTTATATATTTTCAGATGGTTATGCAGATCAATTTGGAGGGCCTAAAGGCAAGAAATACATGACCACAAAATTTAGAAAGTATTTAGCCTCTATCAGTCATCATAACATGGAAGAACAGCATGAAATGCTAGAAAAAGAGTTCCAAAAGTGGAAAGGAGATCATGATCAAATTGATGATGTTTGTGTAATGGGCGTTCGAGT
>JAYPLD010000068.1:2748-9528 GCA_038129265.1 Crocinitomicaceae bacterium | reverse complement strand
CAGTTTGATGGTTCATTTTCTCAAACTCTTTCATGATGTTATCTAGTGGATTCTTCTGCTGGGGAGGCTCTTTCCCTGATAATTTTAAAAATAATAACTGGGTGTAAACCACTCCGCGTTGAATCATGCTGAGCATGAATAGGATCCCTGCAAAACCAAAAATCCACTTTAATATGGGTGCTTGATAAATATCGTCAATGGTCGTTAAAAACCAGTAATTAACGGGGTTATAGTTTAAGAAATAACCTATGGTTTCGGGTAATCCCACACAAGCGGCATACACCACAATAGAAATGCCTACCAAGTGTTTTTCATAGGTTAATTCATTTGTTTTTTGAAGTGGATTCCCAAACTTAAAATTGGTGGAAACGGATGCAGCAAAGCGGAATAAGTTTTGTTTTTTATTGAGTTTTCCAGCTAAGTATAGGGTAAGAATGAGTCCGCCACTGATTAGTACTCCCCAGACCACAGCAGGTTGGTCATTTTGGTCAGCTAAGAATTGAACAGCAGTAGAATAGGTAATGGTGCTGATAAATAAATAACGGATGGCTTTAATGCTATGGTCCACAGCAAAATGTTGCTTCAACCCAAATAATAACGTCTTGGGTAGTTGTACTACAAACCACCAAATAAAGTTAAATACCATGTAAACAATACACAGGTAGAAAATATATTCAAGTACAATCATTGAGCGGCAAATATACTTGAATACAAATCAAAAGCACCATAAAACAGAAATAACAACCTTTTGTATATATTCGCAATTCAATTCAATATCATGAAAAAAGCAACCCAAAGTTTATTTCTATTTTTTCTTTTATCCGTCAACATCTTGCATGCCCACGAAGGCATGTGGATTCCTTCTCTGCTAAAAGTGTTAGAAGGTCAAATGCAAAGTGAGGGAATGCAAATTACGGCTGAAGACATTTACAGCATTAATCAATCTAGCCTCAAAGACGCTATTGTTCATTTTGGTGGAGGATGTACCGCTGAGGTAGTCAGTAAAAAAGGATTGATTTTAACCAATCATCATTGCGGTTACAGTCAAATTCAACAACACAGTTCGTTAGAAAATAACTTGTTGAAAGATGGGTTTTGGGCCATGTCTATGGAAGAAGAATTAAAAAATCCTGGTCTCAAAGCCACTTTTATTGTTCGAATTGAAGATGTAACTGATAAAGTATTAAATGGAGTAAAAGACCAAAACAGCGATGAAGGGAATAAAACCATGTTGGCCAACATCAAAGCCATTGAAAAAGCAGCGGTTAATCAACCCAACTATAAGGCATCTGTAAAACCTTTTTATTATGGTAATAAATATTTCATGATTGTCTCTAAGACCTACAAAGACGTTCGTTTAGTAGGAGCTCCACCAAGCGCAATGGGTAAATTTGGAGGCGATACAGACAATTGGGTTTGGCCAAGACACACTTGCGATTTTTCCATGTTTAGAATCTATGCCAATGCAGACAACGAACCTGCTGAAATTTCAGATGATAATGTTCCTTATCAAGCGGCTAGAGCTTTAGATATAGCCATTGATGGGGTAAAAGAAAATGATTTCACCATGGTGTTTGGTTTCCCGGGCAGAACTTCTCAATACTTGACTTCAAAAGCAGTGGAAAATTACATCGCTAAATTATTGCCAGCCCGAATTGAAATGCGAAAAAACAGCTTAAGACACATAGATGCAGCCATGGCAATGGATGAGGCCACCTACATTAAATACGCTTCAAAACAATCTAGAATAAGCAATGCCTACAAAAAGTGGATTGGACAAGATTTAGGGTTAAGGAAAAAAGAAGCGGTAAAGAAAAAGCTTAATCTTGAAAAAGATTGGGTAACAAAAGGTAAAGGGAATAAGGCATTATTAGATGAACTTTTTGAACTGGAAAATAAAAAAGTGGAAGCGCAAATGGCGTATAATATGTTTATAGAGTTTTACTATTACGGGCCTGAGATGATGAGATGGGCCACTGGGTTTAATAAATTGGCTAATTCCAAAGAATTTGACAAAGAGGCGAAGAAGAAATTGAAAAACATGCAGAACTTTTTCAAAAATTACGATGTCAATATCGATAAAAAGGTGTTTGCTTCGCTAGTTCCTATATACGTAAAACATGTGAAAAAAGAGATGCTTTCTAAAGAGTTTTTAGATTTAGTTAATAAATATCCATCAAGCGAAGAAATGGTGGAGGCACTTTACAAAAAAAGCAAGTTGCACAACAAAGAGCAAGTAGAAAAACTACTACAAGGAAGCCAGAAATCGTTTAAAAAGAAATTAGAAAAAGATCCTATTTATAATTTGGCTCAAAGTCTATTAACGCATTTTTTAAATGAGGTTAGACCTGATTACAGCCAAATGACACAAGATGAAGAAAAGCTGATGAAAAGCTTTGTGAAAAGTTTGATGATGGCTTACCCAGAAAAATCATTTTGGGCTGATGCAAACTCTACCCTAAGACTAACTTATGGTAAAGTAGAAGGGTCAGCACCAAGAGACGGTATGGAGTACACTTGGTTCACCACTATGGATGGAATCATTGAAAAATACAATACCGGTGAAGCTGACTTTGAGGTGCCTCAGCGTCTTTTAGATCTGTATGAAGAGAAGAATTACGGGCAATACGGAACAGATGGAAAATTACATGTTTGCCTTCTTGGTTCCAATCATACTACAGGTGGAAATTCAGGAAGCCCAGCGCTAGATGCATATGGCAGATTAGTAGGCATCAACTTTGATCGTAGCTGGGAAAGTACAATGAGTGATGTACTGTTCGATAAAGATATTTGTAGAAACATCATGGTTGATATCCGATATGTTCTTTGGGTTATAGATATCTATGCGGGTGCAGGACACCTAGTAAAAGAAATGAATCTAGTGAGAAACTAGTTATTCTCCCTTGTACACGGGTTTTCGCTTTTCAAAAAAAGCATTTACTCCTTCCTTGTGATCGTAACTTGCAGCTGCTTTTTTTTGAAGTTCTTTCTCTAAATCAAGCTGTTGTTGTAAATCATTTGTTTCAGAAGCTTTCAGCATACGTTTAATGTACCCAATGCTTTTGGTGGGCATTAAGCTGATCTTTTCGGTGAATTTGATCGCTTCTTGCAACCCTACATTGTCTTCTACGCACTTATAAATCATGCCCATTTGCTCAGCCTCTTCAGCACTTACCTTATCTCCACTCATCATGAGTGCGGCTGCTTTTTGCTTTCCAATGGCTCTAGGTAAAGTAAAACTTCCTCCGGTATCAGGCACTAATCCAATATTAATAAACGACTGAATAAATTTAGCTGTTTTTGAAGCCAACGTAATATCACATGCTAAGGCTAGATTGGCACCTGCACCTGCCGCCACCCCATTTACATAACAAATTACAGGTTTTGTACTATTACTTATTTGGATACATATTGGATTGTAGGTATGATCAATAATTTCATCAATACTAGGTCCATTTTTTCTAGTGGCTTCTTCCAAGTCTTGACCAGCGCAAAATGCTCTCCCAGAACCAGTAATTAAAATAGCCCTAACATATTTATCTTCAATAGCCTTTTTAAAAGCAGATAAAAAATCATCAGCCATCTCATAATTAAAACTATTTAATACGTCAGGTCTATTCAAAGAAATAATGACGTAGCTGTTCTTCTTTTCAACCAGTATGTTTTTATAATCCATATTTACTTTTTAGTGTAGTATTACGTAACAATCTTTATTATTACAAAAAAAATAATAATTTTTGCAAGCCTCAAATTAAATTAAAATGCCAGAATTCCACTCGCTTAAAGTAAAAGAAATCGTAAGAGAAACCAACGATACGGTTTCGGTTTCTTTCCAAGTTCCTGAAGACTTAAAAGATGCATATGCTTTTACACCAGGACAATACCTTACTTTAAAGCTAATCATCAATAACGAAGAACAAAGAAGATCTTATTCCATCTGTTCATCTTCTGCTGAAGACATTACAGTTGCCGTAAAAAAAGTTGAAAATGGACTAGTATCTACCTATTTAAATGAGGTATTGAAAGAAAACGATGAGATGGAGGTAATGACTCCTGAGGGTAATTTTACATTAGATGTAGATCAATCTAAAAAAAGAAAATTTGTGGGTTTTGCTGCGGGTTCTGGAATTACACCCATAATGTCTATGATCAAGCAATTAAGCATGGATGAGACAGAAACCGTATTTACGTTATTTTACAGCAATAAGATGGAAAGTGATGTGATTTTTAAACATCAACTTGATCAGTTAGCGGGTGACCATCTTAAAATAAACTACATCTACACTAGGCAAAAACTAAACAATCCATTATTAGAGGGTAGAATAGATAAATCAAAAGCAACTGAGTTAATAAAAGCAGATTTATCTTGTTTAAATGCAGATGCATTCTATCTGTGTGGTCCTGAAGAAATGATATTCAATGTAAAATCGGCATTAGAAGAATTTGGAGTGCTGAACACGAAAATCAAGTTTGAGTTATTTACAACTCCAGTACTTATGGCTGAAAAGCCAAAACAACAGGAGGTAGATGAAAATTTTGATGGGGAAGCTTTAGTTACGGTAATCTATGACGATGAAGAAATAGAGTTTAATTTAAACAAAGACGGAGATACTATCTTAGATGCCGCAATGGATAACGATGTAGATGTTCCTTTCTCATGTAAAGGAGCCGTTTGCTGTACCTGTAAAGCAAAAGTGACGGAAGGAAAAGTTACCATGGATGCCAATTATGCCCTTTCAGACCAGGAAGTGGAAGACGGATACGTTCTGGCTTGTCAATCACATCCTGCAAGCGCTAAAGTAACGTTAGATTTCGATTGATTTTTATAACTTTATAAGAATTAATCAAACTTGTGAAAAACTTCCTTTTAGGGTATTTCTTATTATGTTCCGTATCATTCCTTGCTCAAACTAGTAATGTGGGTGGTCCTGTTTCTTGGTCCTTTGATCAAGATGTAGATATCATGCATATACCACATTTTCAATTGTCAAAAAGTAATATTGAAAAACAAATTAAGATCAATGATTCCATAGAATTATGGACCAAAAGTGGCTTTCTTTTTGGAGTTGAACAGGATGTTGATATTGACCTTTACCAAAATGCGTATTGGCAACAGACAAAAAAGGGCAGGATTGGCAGGTTACAGATAGGATCTTCAGAAGCCATTTCGTTGAACTTGATTTTTGATCAATTTAAGTTATCTGAAGAATCATATTTACATCTATATAGTTCGGATAAAAAAGAACTTTTAGGAGCCTACACGAGTCAGAACAATAATAAACAGAACTCATTAGGTACAGACTTAATTCATCATGAGGAGGTAATTGTTGAATTGTATGAGCCCAATGATGAGGTTGGTAAATCGATTTTACATATTTCCAATGTGGTACACGGATATAAGGACATCGACAATGCATTAGGATTAAAGGTGAATGAATCAGGTGCATGTAATATGGATGTCATTTGTAGTGATGGGTTACCATGGGCCAATGAAATTAAATCCGTAGTTAGGATTTTAACGGGTGGAACATTATGTACAGGTACGTTAGTGAATAATACAGCTCAAGATGGAACACCTTATGTCTTAACGGCAGAACATTGTAATCCGCAAAATATGGGAAATGCAGTTTTCAGATTCAACTACGATAGCCCTATCTGTGGATCTCAAGCGGTAGCTAATAGTCAGGCGCCAAGTGGATCTCCGCAAACAATCAACGGATCTTCATTCATAGCTTCAAAGCAAGATTCTGATTTTGGCTTAGTTGAACTCAATTCAGTTCCCCCCGTTAGTTACGATGTGTTTTATGCGGGTTGGAGAAACACGGGTGCGGTATCAACTACAGCGGTTTGTATACACCATCCAAGTGGTGATGTTAAAAAAATATCATTTGATGATGACCCTTTACAAAATTCAAGTCAAAATGGAGTTAGCAATAATATGTGGGAAGTAGAAACGTGGGAAAGATCAACAACTACCGAGGGAGGTTCTTCAGGCTCAGCGCTGTGGGATCAAGATCATTATATAGTAGGAACCTTATTTGGAGGGTCAGCAGCTTGTGGGAATTTTTTAAGTGACTTTTATGGGAAATTTTCCATGTCATGGACGGGAAATAATGCCGCAACTTCAAATCAGAGGTTAAGCGATTGGTTAGATCCAACTAATTCTGGTTTGACTCAACTATCCGGATACAGTCCAGGCACGCCTACATTAGCTCTAGATGGAACCATCAGTAATGTAAATTTATCTTCAGAAGTGTTTTGTTCTGCATATATTCCTGTAGAATTCACCATCAAAAATAATGGATCAAGTAATTTAACTTCTGCTGAAATTGAAATTTTGGTGGATGGGGTATTAAAAGAGCAATATCAATGGACGGGTTCATTAAGTTACAATGGTTTACAAGCGGTAAGCCTAAGTAATTCGTTGGAAGTATATTCCAGTGGCAATCATAATGTGGAGGTTAGAATAACATCTGTGAATAATCAGCAAGATCAAAACAGCGCAAATAATAGCTATTCAAAAAGCTTCTCTAACTATCCTGGGTATTCCAGATTGAATTTAAATCTAGACTTAGATTGCTGGGGTAGTGAGGTTTCATGGCAAATTACTGATGACAACAACGCTGTTATTTGGCAAGTTCCTGAAAATACCTATCCAGATGTACAGCCTTCTGGCACTACAGTAAACGAAGTGGTGTGTCTTGAAAACGGGTGTTACGATTTCACAATAAATGATACGTATGGAGACGGGATGTATGGCTCACAATATACAGGGTGTAG
>JAYPLD010000068.1:0-2648 GCA_038129265.1 Crocinitomicaceae bacterium | reverse complement strand
GTGAAATCTTTTTCAGCCTACGCCAACATTGATTACGATTTAGAAACACTTAATAAAGGCTACTACATCATTAAAGTGAAATCTAATAACCATGTAATAGGTTCGTATAATTGGATAAAATCAAAGTAAATTGAATATAGTAATAACAGGTTGTTCTCAGGGTATTGGTGCAGAATTAGTGAAATTATGGTCCACCAACCACCACGTTTTTGGTATTTCTAGAAACAGAGAAAAACTAGAAGCATTGAAGTCAAGTTTAGAAAATCATGAAAATTTCAGTTTTATGGCTGAAAGTATAAATGATTTAAATCAGGATAGGTTAACTAGTTTTCTTGGACAAAAGAAAGTTGATGTGCTTGTTAACAATGCAGGATTATTGATAAATAAACCATTTTTGGATATTCAATACGAGGACTACAAAAGAGTAATGGACGTGAATTTTTGGGGAGCTTTTCATTTGTCAAAATTGTTGTTGGAAAGGTTGTCTAAAGCAAAAGGACAAATATTGAATATCAGTAGTATGGGTGGTGTAAATGGTACATCAAAATTTCCTGGTTTGTCCGTATATAGTTCCTCAAAAGGAGCTTTAACTATTTTAACAGAGTGTTTGTATGAAGAGTTAAAGGAATATAATGTGAGGGTAAATGCATTGGCACTGGGGGCAGTTCAAACTGAAATGTTAGATCAAGCATTTCCTGGATACAAAGCAGACACGTCCCCAAAACAAATGGCAGAATTTATAGACTCCATAGTGGTGAAAGGAGGCCAAATTTTAAATGGTCAAACCTTAAAAGTGACGGGTTCAAACCCTTAGTGACTTGATTTTCAGTGAAATCCAATTTAATGGGTTAAATTTTTTAATTTTTATAGTAAATAAATTGTGGGTTTTGAATAATCATGTTATGTTTGCACCCGCAAAAGTTATTTAGGTATTTAAAGAAAATTAAAGTGAATAAAATTTTTCGTAAATTTTTTTCTTAATTGTTTGTTTGATTTAAATATTCATTTACCTTTGCCGGCCAATTGTGAAATCGAAAGAGATTTTTTAAGCAATTAATTAGACATTTAAAGACAAATTTTTGTCTCCAAAATATTTAAGTTCTTTGAAGTATTGAAGTTAAGAATTAAAAGACTAGCAAACCCTGAGATTTGTTTCAACAAAACTTAAAATTATAAATACAATGGAGAGTTTGATCCTGGCTCAGGATGAACGCTAGCGGCAGGCCTAACACATGCAAGTCGAACGGTAACAGAAAAAGCTTGCTTTTTGCTGACGAGTGGCGAACGGGTGCGTAACGCGTATGCAACCTACCTTTTTCTAAGGAATAGCCCAGAGAAATTTGGATTAATACCTTATAATAATATTCATTCGCATGTTTGAATATTTAAAGCTTTTGCGGAAAAAGATGGGCATGCGTGACATTAGTTTGTTGGTGAGGTAACGGCTCACCAAGACTACGATGTCTAGGGGTTCTGAGAGGATGATCCCCCACACTGGTACTGAGACACGGACCAGACTCCTACGGGAGGCAGCAGTGAGGAATATTGGTCAATGGACGAAAGTCTGAACCAGCCATGCCGCGTGAAGGATGACGGCCCTACGGGTTGTAAACTTCTTTTGTATAGGAAGAAACCCCCCTACGTGTAGGGGGCTGACGGTACTATACGAATAAGCACCGGCTAACTCCGTGCCAGCAGCCGCGGTAATACGGAGGGTGCAAGCGTTATCCGGAATTATTGGGTTTAAAGGGTGCGTAGGCGGAAATTTAAGTCAGTGGTGAAAGCCTGCAGCTCAACTGTAGAATTGCCATTGATACTGAATTTCTTGAATCTAATTGAAGTGGGCGGAATATGACATGTAGCGGTGAAATGCTTAGATATGTCATAGAACACCGATAGCGAAGGCAGCTCACTAAGTTAGTATTGACGCTCATGCACGAAAGCGTGGGGAGCGAACAGGATTAGATACCCTGGTAGTCCACGCTGTAAACGATGATTACTCGCTATTGGCGATACACTGTCAGTGGCTAAGCGAAAGTGATAAGTAATCCACCTGGGGAGTACGATCGCAAGGTTGAAACTCAAAGGAATTGACGGGGGCCCGCACAAGCGGTGGAGCATGTGGTTTAATTCGATGATACGCGAGGAACCTTACCAGGGCTTAAATGTAGTGGGACAGGTCTAGAGATAGATCCTTCTTCGGACTCATTACAAGGTGCTGCATGGTTGTCGTCAGCTCGTGCCGTGAGGTGTCAGGTTAAGTCCTATAACGAGCGCAACCCCTATTCTTAGTTGCCAGCGGTTCGGCCGGGGACTCTAAGAAAACTGCCAGCGCAAGCTGTGAGGAAGGTGGGGATGACGTCAAATCATCACGGCCCTTACGTCCTGGGCCACACACGTGCTACAATGGTAGGTACAAAGGGCAGCCACTTGGCGACAAGGAGCTAATCTCTAAAACCTATCTCAGTTCGGATTGGAGTCTGCAACTCGACTCTATGAAGCTGGAATCGCTAGTAATCGCGCATCAGCCATGGCGCGGTGAATACGTTCCCGGGCCTTGTACACACCGCCCGTCAAGCCATGGAAGCTGGGGGTACCTGAAGTCGGTAACCATATAGGAGCTGCCTAGGGTAAAACTAGTGACTGGG
>JAYPLD010000067.1:0-9629 GCA_038129265.1 Crocinitomicaceae bacterium | reverse complement strand
TACGTTTTTCTGTCTAATCGAGTTTACCCTGACGCTGAAAATCACAAGCTAATCACCATGAATATCCGAACGGAAGTCATGCAAGTTATCACAGATGCACTTGAACTCAAATTCCCTTTAGAAGCACAATAGCATTAGGCCCTTCATTAAATACTAAATCAAGTACACTTAAGTTTGGAAAAAAACCTAATTTATCTTCAAATACTTGGATGTATTTAACACCAGCACTAACATCTAAATTGGGTTGTTTAGGATGTATTTTTTGTCTGTAATCAACTGATTCACTTACTTTAGTAACGTATTGTTTTGATTTAGGAATGCTTTTTTCAAACTGTAGACACGAAAGTATAATCTCAGCCATTTTATCATTTAAATCCAATAAGAATTTCAATTTATTTTCGTGGTATACTGGATAAAATAAATGCTCATAGTATTCAAAATAAGGTGAGGTACGGTAGGCACTTTCTAATGATTTCCAATGAATTTTCTTCCAATTTTGTGAATGATCTATCTTGATGTCTTTAACCTTGGTTTTTCCAGACCCTCTTTGAATAGGAACGATTAAATTTAATGGGCCATTAGCTCCTGCAATTACACAGCGATTACGATAGGATTGTTTACGAAAAAACTCATGTATATCAATTACAGCACTATTTGAAGAAATCAGGGAAGAATAGTAATCTATATTACCTGCATAAACAGAACTAAGTACAATATCTTCAGCTGAATTATTCAACAGTAGAAAAAATACGATCCCATCTTATTCCCGTTTCTTGATTTTTGGAAAACCAGACAAATGACGCTGTACCCACCACATGATCTTCTGGAACAAAGCCCCAATACCTTGAATCTGCTGATCCATGTCTATTGTCCCCCATTAACCAATAATAATTTTGTTTAAAAGCATATTTATCCATTACTTCCCCATTAATAACATACTCTCCCTTTGAATTTACTTCTACGTGATTTTGCTCATATACCTCAATTACCCTTTTGTACAAAATCCAATTTTTTGGATTTAATTCAATTACTCCTCCCTTAGCTGGAATATACAATGGTCCAAAATTGTCTCTTGACCAATTAAAATCGGGATGATTAGGGTAAATTGGGCAATATTGAAAGTTTTCCTCATAGTGATACCCTTTTGGTTCATTTTCCGTTAATACGCTATCCCATCCTGGATATTTAAGTTTAATCTGTTCTTTAGTAGAATGGCTGCAAGTAAGGTAATTTACATTAGATATCTCCACTTTTTGTATGGTATCTATGGTGACTGAGCTGCTATCACTGTTATAAATAGAATCGATTCGTAAGCTCTGAGATTGTGTTTTAAATTCCCGGTTTTGGGAAATATCGGATTTGTAATAGATCTCATAATCTTCAAATAATTGATCATTTGGTAAGAGCATAAACTTCTTGTAATTCGAATAAAAACGGTGATTAAAAATGGCCTCTTCAGGGTAAATTTCTGGCTTTCCGTTTATATAAATCTGATTACTTTTAATTTCAAGCGTATCCCCTCCTACAGCTACACATCTTTTTATGTAATTTTCTTTTTTATCTACTGGAAGGGTGGTGATACCATCTGTTTTAGGTAAATACCCTACAGGTGAAATAGAAATTTGGCCACCATTAATGATGTTTTCCCTTGCAGATTTCATGTATGATGATTCGTATTTTTTGAATTGATCTAAACTTAATGTAGAAACTTTATCATAAGGGTGAGGCGCATTAGGATTTTCAATACGATATGCTTTCAGATCCATGGCACACTTGAAATAGGCTTCATTTCGTAAAATAGCATAATAGTCATGAGCTATTACACCATTATCTAAAATAACCGTATCGCCTACAGGCCAATTGAAGACCATGATATTTCCTCTTTTTATTTCACCGTAACCAGGTAACCTACTGTAATCCGTACTAAACCAGTCGGTAAATGAAGGTACAAACGTACCTGGAATTCGATTATGTACAAATGGGATGGAAATGGGTGTCTGGGGTAACTTTGGTCCGTATTTCATTTTATTGACGAATAAATAATCTCCGATGCGCATGGTTTTTTCCATAGACCCTGTGGGTATAGTAAAAGCTTCAAAGAAAAAAGACCTGATTATAGAAGCAGCCACGATGGCAAATCCAAGTGCATTCGTCCACTCACAAGCCATTGTTTTTTTATTAGCCTTATCCCTAGAGCCTAGTATACGAAATACTATGTATAAAGCGTGACCTACAAACGGAGCAATGAAGAAAAGGGTTAATTGATCGTGCCAGAACCGATTGTCTCTGTCGGATTTTTTTGTCCAATCTGTTGGCTCTACTACTTTTAGCTCCTTATTGAAAGCCAAATAAGGCATATAATACCATGGTAATAACACCATTAGCAGGGTGTCTTTTACAGCGTATCTACCAAATAAACGTGCTGTTTCCACATTACAACCAATGGCCACAATTAAATTGACAAAAGGAATAATAAAGAAAAACAACCACCACCATGGTTTTTTAATGATTTTGAGCCAAATGAAGATATTATAAACCGGAACAAACCCTTCCCAGCTTTGGCGTCCATTCTTTTCAAAAATCTTCCAAAGACTTGCAAAGTATACTGCAACCATTAAATACAATAAAATGTAAGGAATCATATTTTAAAATTTAATTAAATCTTTCATTTGATATACACCCGTTTTGTCTTGTAAAAACTCTGCAGCCAACACAGCACCTAATGCAAAACCTTTTCTGTTGTTAGCTTTATGAGTAAAGGAAATCTCATCTATTTCATTTTTATATGCTACGGTATGGGTACCAGGCACATTAGGTTCTCTATACGATTCTATAGTAATCGTTTCATCTTGTTTATCACTTTCAATCCAAGAAGAATAACGATCAATCTGATCAATTAGTATTTCTGCTGTGGAAATAGCAGTACCACTTGGTGAATCCAATTTTTCTGTATGATGAACTTCTTTAATTTTCACTTGATAATCATCGCGTTCGTTCATGATTTCAGCCAGCTTTTTATTGAGGTGCCAAAAAATATTAACCCCAATAGAAAAATTGGTTGCGGTCAATAAAGCGTGATTATTCTTTTTACACAAGGCAACGACCTGATCGTAATGTGCATACCAACCTGTTGAACCCACCACGATGGGTACTTTTTCCGAAAAACATTTTTTGATATTATCTACAGCGCTTTCTGGATTAGTAAATTCAATTACAACATCTAGACCTGCAACTTCTTGACTTTGCCAGTTGGGTTCATTCAGAATGATTCCTATGTTATGCCCCCTTCTAGAAGCCACCTCATGGATCATTTTACCCATTTTGCCGTAACCTATTATACCAACATTCATCTTCTACTCGCAAATGTATACAATACTGCATATAAAAGATTCCTTTTAACAGAATAGAAGTAAATTTTTATAATCGATACTAGTTTTTTACTTTTGCAAACAACACCAAGATGTTCCGAAATTACCCCCATATTTACTTGTTGACCTGCTTACTTTTTCTATGCTCAACTAAACCTTTTGGGCAATTTCAATTAAATGGGAGCGCCAGTAGCATATCTTGTAAATGCTATCAACTTACTCCTGATGTTACCAATATGGCAGGTTCCGTATGGAATATTTATCAAATTGACTTAACTCAACCATTTGATTATTCGTTTACGGTTAATTTGGGGTGTAATACAGGCTTATGGACAGGAGCTGACGGTATGGTGTTTGCACTGCAACCCATTAGCACCAGTATTGGAACTGCAGGAGGTCAAATGGGACTAGGAGGTGTGATCCCATCACTTGGTGTATTCATTGACACCTACCAAAATGGTGCGCACAACGACCCCTACAATGATCATATTTCTATAAATCTAAATGGTGATGTGGTACATACATCATCCAATAATATAGCTGGTCCTTACGACTTAGGAGAAGTAGAAAATTGTACGGCAGAACCTTTAAGAATTACCTGGAATCCGATCAACACACTAATGACGGTTTATTATAACAATCTTCAAGTGCTTACTTACAATGGTGATATAGTCAATACGGTCTTTGGAGGAAATCCAATGGTCTATTGGGGATTTACCGCTTCTACTGGAGGTGCAAGTAATTTTCATCAGTTTTGTTTAGATGTCACCGATGTTACGCTGGACACGACCAGTATGATCACTGAAAACGAAACTTGTGATCTATCTAATGGAAGTATAAGTGGAATCAATATTAACGGTGGTATTAGTCCTTATCAATGGACATGGAATGGAAATACGTCTATTAACCTTGATACTTTCAATCTTGAGGGAGGAAACTATCAATTAAATGTAACGGATGGTATGGGCTGTACTACAAATGCCATCATTACCGTTGGAGATATTTCAGCTCCCGAGATAGATACTACTAATCTTATACTAAAAAATGAAGATTGCGGTCAAGAAAATGGATTTATTGAGAATATTTTGGTACAATCCGTGGCTGATACGTTAAGCTATTTTTGGAACGGGACAGCTTCTGATTCTTTAAACTTAAATGATCTATCTGCAGGAAATTACCAGTTGATAGTATTGGATAATAATGGATGTAGTGACACCCTTGATTTATCATTAGTAGACACTAATTATCACCAAATTGACATTGGATATAATACACTTGTTCTAGAGGCGGACGAACCCATTGATTTTTATGAAACATCTACCGACACATCTGTAATATGGAATTGGACTTTTGGAGATGATTCTACAAGTAACCTAAGTGAACCAACTCATTCATACCATTATGCAGGGACATATACTATTTGTTTAGTTGCTTCAAATCAATACGGATGTAGCGATACCGCATGCATAGAATTGGAACTGGAACCTGCAGAAATAGTTGTGCCTACCATTTTTACACCAAATGGAGATTTAACTAATGATTTATTTGAAATTAAAGGGATAAATGATCGATTTGGCTTACGGATCTACAATAGATGGGGGAATTTACTATACGACCAAAAGCCCTATGAAAATGATTGGGACGGGCTAAACCTGAAAGGTAATACAGTAAATAACGGTACGTATTACTATATTCTCACAAACGAACTAGAAGAAATTAACCGAAATGGTAGTTTCGTTCTACAACGATAAATTAGATATTGGCATCTAATTTTTCAGCCAATTGCTCCTTAGGAACAGCGCCTACTACCTTATCAACTACCTCACCATTTTTAAGAAAAACAATGGTTGGTATATTTCTAACTCCAAATTGAGCAGCAATACCTCCATGAAGGTCTACATTCACTTTACCTACAACCGCTTTGCCTTCATATTCAGATGCTAGAGCATCCACATGAGGACCAACCATACGACAAGGTCCACACCACTCTGCCCAAAAATCAACCAATACTACTTTGTCCGATTTTAGAGCAAGGGAATCAAAATTTTCGTCTGTAAACTCAAGAGCCATAATGAATCAATTTAATTTTCGTCAAATATATATTAAATACTGAATTAGTACTCAAAAAATTAATTTTAGTTAGTGTGTTTCTGTCACTATCTGTTCTTCTTTTAATTTATACAAAAATGAATCCATTTTAGACTTATTAATAGAGTACCCTAGAAATCCATCTAAGTTTTGTAGTCCCTCTAAAAAATCATTTGACACATTAGTTTGAAACTTTCTTGAGTTAAGGGTGATAAATGACTTACTCTCTTTATCTAACAGTTCAAATATGAGTTGTTTTTTCCCTTTGTGATTCTTAATTAATTTTTCAATAGATGAAATGCGATCTTTTTTCATTTCCTCAAAATCCCAACGTACATATAAAGATGCCGTGAGTTTTTCTCTAACATCATCTAGTAACTCGATTTGTTGTATTCTGAATTCTTTTTGGAACTCATCCGATTTATAGTACTTGGGTCGTTGTTGTACTTTTCCTTTAATGTGAAGAAAATTACCAGGCACTAAAAAGTGCATAAACTTTAAGTATTGTTCTCCAAATAAACGAAACTCCATTTGACCTTCCATATCTTGCAACTCCAAAACACCATATTTAGTTCCCCTTCTACTTTCTAAATTTGCGGCAGAATTCGCTAAACCAATAAATGAAAACTCTCGTTCTGGAAGTTCTTGTAATTTTTCATTCAGCACTTTGAGGTTTATATCACAGAAATAATTTAACTCCAGTTTGTAATCTTGAAGTGGATGACCTGTAAGGTAGATGCCTACCACATCTTTTTCTTTAGTTAATAGTTCAAATGTACTCCACTCCTCTATTTGTGGAATTTTAGGTTCTGCTAATTCTACTGTTTCACCAAACGCATCAAATAAACTAGCCTGATTAGTGTTGTTTTTGGCTTGAAATGCTTGTCCAAATTTGATGGATTTTTCAATTAGCGTTTGTTGTTGTTCATCTAACCCAAAATATTGTGCTCGGTGAACTCCTGCAAAAGAATCAAAGGCCCCTGCCATAGCAAGACTTTCTAATACTCTTTTATTGCAATCTTTTAAGCTGACTTTTTTTACAAAATCGAAAATGGAATGAAATTTCCCTTCCTCCTTTCTCTGTTCTACAATGTTTTTGACGGGACCATGTCCCACTCCTTTGATGGCTCCTAAACCAAATCGAATTTCTCCCTTTTCATTCACGGCAAACTTATACCAGCTTTCATTCACATCTGGACCTAGCACTTTCATCCCCATGCGATTGCACTCTTCCATAAAGAAAGTAACTGTTTTAATATCATTCATGTTATTACTCAATACAGCAGCCATGTATTGAGCAGGATAATGAGCTTTTAAATAAGCGGTTTGATAAGCAATTAACGCATAACAGGTACTATGTGACTTATTAAATGCATAGGAAGCAAACTTTTCCCAATCTTTCCAAATCTTTTCTAAAATTTCTGCATCGTGACCTCTTTCACCACCTTGTTGGAGAAATTGAGGTTTCATTTTTGAAAGTAGCTCAAAATTCTTTTTTCCCATGGCCTTTCTCAACGTGTCGGCTTCCCCCTTTGTAAATCCAGCCAATTTCTGTGATAACAACATCACTTGCTCTTGGTAAACGGTAATACCATAGGTTTCTTCCAAGTACTCTTGCATTGCAGGGAGATCGTATTCAATTTCCTCATTACCATGTTTCCTTTTTATGAAGCTTGGAATGTATTCCAATGGACCTGGTCTATACAAGGCATTCATGGCAATTAAATCTGAAAAGGCTGTTGGACGTAGGGATTTCAGGTGCTTTTGCATGCCAGGTGATTCATACTGGAAAATACCAACGGTTTCACCTCGTTGAAACAATTCATACGTTTTTTCATCGTCAAGTGGGATGGAATCAATATCAATTTCATCTCCCGTCATGGCTTTGATGATCTTTACCGTGTCCTTAATGAGCGTTAAGGTTTTTAGCCCCAGAAAATCCATTTTCAATAATCCAGCCGATTCCGCTACCGCATTATCAAATTGGGTACACCACATGTCAGAATCCTTGGCTAAAGCAACCGGAACAAGGTTTCGAATGTCGGATGGGGTGATGATGACTCCACAGGCATGGATTCCTGTATTTCTAAGCGAACCTTCAATCAATTTGGCTTGACGTATGACTTCACCCTCTAACCCTTCTTCTTCTAATTTATTAATGAGTTCCTCTGCATTCTTTAATTGATCCGCATTCAACTTTTCCTTGACCTCTTCTTTAGACCAACCAAATAACTTATTCAATTTGACATCTGGGACTAACTTGGCCAAGCGATCTGTTTCTGGCAATGGTAAATCCAACACCCTACCCGTGTCACGTATGGAAGACTTGGCTGCCATAGTTCCATAGGTGATGATTTGGGCAACTTGACTAGAACCATATTTATCAATTACATATTGAATTACTTTTCCTCTTCCTTCATCATCAAAGTCAATATCAATATCGGGTAGCGATATACGATCAGGGTTTAAGAAACGCTCAAATAGCAGGTTATATTCAATGGGGTCTACATTGGTAATTCCCGTGCAATACGCTACGGCTGAACCAGCGGCAGATCCTCTTCCAGGACCAACAGAAACACCCATCTCACGAGCAGCATTACAAAAATCCTGTACTATCAAAAAGTATCCAGGATAGCCTGTGTTTTTAATGGTCTCTAACTCAAAATCAAGTCGTTCCTCAATTTCAGGTGTAATCTCTTCATATCGCTTTTTTGCCCCTTCGTAGGTAAGGTGTTTTAAATAGTTATTTTCTCCCAATTTTAAAGAAGGATCTGCTTGATCTTTTTCGTCTTGAAATTCTGCTGGAATTTGAAATGCAGGAAGCAATACATCGGAAGCCAAGCGATAGGGCTCACACTTGGAAATGATGTCATTGGTGGTAGAAATGGCTTCGGGTAAATCCGCAAAAAGGGATTTCATCTCATCTTGAGACTTGAAGTAATATTCATCGTTTGAAAATCCAAATCTAAACCCTCTCCCTCTACCTTTAGGTGTGGATTTACGTTCACCATCTTTAATGCATAACAACACATCGTGAGCATCCGCATCATCTTGATTTAAATAATACGTATCGTTAGAAGCAAAATACTTAACATTATGCTTTTCAGCAAACTGAAGTAAAACTGCATTAACTCGGTCTTCCTCTTCTAATCCGTGACGGAATAATTCGATGTAAAAATCTTCTTTAAACTGTTCTTTCCACCACAAAAACGCTTCCTCTGCTTTGGATTCTCCTTCATTCAAAATCATTTGAGGGATTTGCCCATATAGCCCGCCTGTGGTTACGATAACATCTTCTTTAAATTGTGGAATAATGTTTTGATCAATTCTGGGCACGTAATAAAAGCCCTCTACAAATCCGGCTGAGCAGAGTTGAATTAAATTTTGATACCCATTTTTGTTTTTCGCTAAAAAAGGAATTTGGTATCCGTTATCCTTGTAGGATTTATCCATTCTATCATGGCACACATGAAACTCACATCCCACTATGGGAAGTATCTTTTGAGCTTTTAACTCATTTTCTTTCTCTAGAGTAATTTCTTCGCTTTCCTTGAGCTTATTGATTTCACTTTCAATGCTACTATTGTGCTTGTATGCAGCTTCCATAAAATGAAAAGCAGCCATCATATTACCCGAATCAGAAATCGCAACCGCTGGCATTCCTTCATCTACTGCCTTTTTGATCAAATTATTAACCTGTATAGTAGATTGAAGAACAGAAAATTGGGTTTTATTATGCAAATGAGAAAAAGGAACATCTTTTAATTTGGTTAAAGTTTCCTTAATTTCTTTGGAATCAACAGAAGTCTTCTTTTTTGGAGCAGCTGCAAGTTCTTTGCTCGCCTTGAATAAATTAACATGTTTTAATCCTACGGGTTGGAAAACCGAATTATTTTTTTCAAAAAAGTGAGCATACTGCTCATCGTCCAATAATAACTCTCCTTTTTGAAAAGATCTTGTTCGAATTAATTCTAAAAAACACCTAGCCGTAGCTTCCACATCAGCTGTTGCATTATGGGCTTCTTTAAATGCTTTATCAAATAAAAATTCATGGAGTTCTGACAGGGTAGGCAGCTTAAACTTACCCCCTCTTCCGCCAGGTAGTTTACATAGCAAGGCCGTGACTTCGGTACACGTATCCAAAACGGGGAGATCTTGCAAGTTATTTTGCTT
>JAYPLD010000066.1:7637-9656 GCA_038129265.1 Crocinitomicaceae bacterium | reverse complement strand
GTGATCGCGCCAGGATTCGAACCTGGGACCGTCTGCTTAGAAGGCAGATGCTCTATCCAGCTGAGCTACGCGACCGATTAGGTCGACAAAAATAGAAAAAATGTTAACATAAAACACTATTTTTTTATTTCCCGTATATTGTGAGAAATAGTCACATTCCACTATAATGAAAACCCTCTATAAAATTCAAATAATTTGCTGCTTACTGTTTATCAACGCATGTAATTATGCACAAAATATGCCACTAAATGTGCAACAAGTTGCTCACATACCAACCAGTTCATTTCAAGTGCCAACAGACCTCAGTGATATTTGGGGTTGGGTCGATAGTCAAGGTAATGAATACGCTATAGTTGGTACAAACGAAGGAACATCTATATTTTCTCTGGCTAATCCTTCACAACCAATTGAAGTGTTTTTTGAACAAGGAATGAATTCCATTTGGAGAGATATAAAGACATTTGGTAATTATGCTTACGTTACAACAGAAGCGCCTAATGGATTGCTCATCATAGACATGTCTGGATTACCATCAAATACCAATTTAACCACCCACTATTACACAGGTCCAGCCTTAGCTTCATGGCAAAAGGCCCATAATCTTTTTATTGACGATAGGGGGTATGCATATATTTTTGGTGCGAATAGAGGCAATAAAGGATGCATTATATTGGATTTAAATCAAAACCCTACCCAACCTACGGAAGTAGCTGATATTGATAATTGGTATGTGCATGACGGTATGGTAAAGGGAGACACACTGTATTTAGCTCATATTTCAGATGGTTTCTTTTCTATTTGGGATGTTTCTACTCCTTCTGCACCAGTCATGCTTGGACAGCAAAATTCACCTGGTGCGTTTTGTCACAATGTGTGGGTGTCAGATGATGGGGACTATTTATATACAACCGATGAAATTAGTAACGGATTTATTGGCGAATATGATATCAGTGATTTAAACAACATTCAACTTACAGATGAAGTTCAAACTGAACCAGGTCAGAACGTGATTCCACATAACACCCATTTTTTGAATAATTATGTGATTACTTCGTATTACACCAGTGGTATTACCGTTCACGATGTGGCTAATAAAGGAAATATGGTGGAGGTGGGGTCATTTGATACTTCTCCTAATTTTAATGGAAATGGATTTTTTGGCTGTTGGGGCGTTTACCCATGGTTACCGAGTGGTTTAATTATTGCTTCTGATATAGAAGAAGGACTATATGTATTACAACCAAACTATATGCGTGGAGCTTATTTAGAAGGTAGTGTTAGAGATGCTTCTAATAACCAAACCATAAGTGGGGTAGATGTTACTATCTTAGGACCTAACCAAACAACACAGACTGAAACATTTGGAAACTTTGCTATGGGTTTAGCCACAGCAGGAAATTACACTGTAGTCTTTTCACACCCTTTATACCAAAGCGATACGGTATTCAATGTACCTCTTCAAAATGATTCAACTACATTTCTTACGCAGTTAATGTTTTCGTTGACTCCTCTTAATTTAACGGTTGAAACGAAGGTTTCTCCAACTTCCTCCTTATCCAATGTTGAAGTTGAAATTACCAATGAATTTTTTACTTTCAATGGCACTACGGATAATAACGGTCAATTTTTTATTAATAATATTATTCCAGGTACTTACAGCGTCTTTGCTGGTAAGTGGGGTTATAAAGACTATTGTACTTCATCAATCAATATAACTGATGGTAATCAACCATTTACGATATATCTTGAACCAGGCTACTTAGATCGATTTAATGTGGATCAAGGCTGGATAGCCAGCGGAAGCTCACCATCTGGATTATGGGAAAGAGCAAAACCAACCTTAACTACCCTTTCAGGCGAAGATTGTAATCCAGGAAATGACAGTGAAGATTGCGGTAGCTATGCTTATGTAACCGGTAATTTGGGTGGTTTAGCCAACACAGACGATGTAGATATGGGTTATGTTAAGTTAACATCACCAACCATTTCGTTAAATGATAACCAAATCTACTCCGTAAA
>JAYPLD010000066.1:4178-7537 GCA_038129265.1 Crocinitomicaceae bacterium | reverse complement strand
GTTGCATATGAGGTATATCACATCACCGGTGAATTAATTCAAAAAGGAGAAGGCCCATTTATACAGTTAAATCAAAAAGGAATATATTTTATTAGACTTATTAAGAACAATAAGATAACAACGAAAAAGGTTATTTATTAGCGAATCTGTTTTTAAGTATTTTCACAATCAACCCTGATCCCTCTAATAATTTTCTCAGCAGATCATAGTATAGACTGATTACGAGTAATATAGTCATGAGCCAAATGACCATAATGTTTGCATAAAAGGTGTCTAATTTTATAGATCCCAAATATTTAGTAGGGGAATAAAATTGTGCTCCAAGAAAACGAAAAGTGTAGGGGTCTAAAAATATAGGGTCTGACTTTTGAATTAAGCTATTTTCATCTTCATCAATAAACTTTAATGTGTTTGAATTGGTAACAACATCTTCTAGACTTTGGTTGTTGTATTTAGTTTTAAAGGATTGAAATTCAACATTTTTCAGCTTCGTAATAAACCTTTTGTATTTTCTGTAATCCTTAGATGAAATCTTTTTTTCACTCTTTAGTTCTCTTAGATTCTCTCTTGTCGTATTGTTAATCTCTAATAATTCCCCAATCGTACTTTCATGATGATTCTCAGCATCTTTATAAAGTGCTTTGTAATAATTTCGGGTGCTACTTAAATAGGATATTAAACTGGCATATTCTTCTTTATTTAAATTGTTTCCTTCTACTTTAGACAATAACTCTTCAACTTTATTTTTGTCCATGTTGGATGACTCAGGAAAATAAATGAGTTCTTTTCTAATTTCATTAACTACAATTTCCCCATCTCTTTTTACTTTTTTTGCAGTCAACTCATCTTGGTTTTCCAAACTGTGGTTTCGATAGAAACTGCTTATTTTAGTTTCAAGCGTACTTTCCCATTGATCCTTTTTCCAATTGGCAAAAGACATGTTTTTCTTATCATCATAAATCAATTTTTCAAATTCATTGTCTTTAAACTGGGTAACTGCCATAGCTTCATATGCCCATCTGGAGGCCATCACATTTCCGATAATGGGCACTTCAGATTTTGATGAAAAATAGGGGTGTAGCTTGTCAAATGGAACGATAATTCCACTGAACAATAGTTGAGGTATTATACAAATGGGTATTAATATGTAAATCACTTTTACAGAGTTGAAACTGGATGAAATGTTCAGCCCTAATAGGTTTGCAAAGCATGATGTAGAGAATAAAATTAACCAGTGAGACAAAAACATGCCTTTGATTTCTAGTACGGAATTCCCAACCAAGATGTAGAATAACGTTTGGATGGCTGAAATCATGAACATAATTCCAATTTTTGAGAATAAATAACTGCCCTTACTCAGGTTTAAGAACTTTTCACGTTGTAAAATTTTAAGGTTTCCTATAATTTCTTCTGCACTGGTTGTGAGTCCAATAAAAAGAGCCACTATTACAGAAATGAATAAGTACTGAGGGATATTTTCGCTATTGAAAAATGTATACTCAAGATCATTATTTAAATAATTAACGTCTAAGTACTTCATGAAAAAGGCAAGAATACCGGCAAGTAGTGGTGCCTCAAATAAGGTGATGATGAGATATTGTCGATTGGTTAACTTTGATTTTAAATCTCTTTTAAAGAAAATACCTAATTGGGAAATGACATTAGGTATCTTAAATATGCTTTTAGGAATATCTTGTTTTGTATTTTCTCCAGATTTGGGTTGAATAAGTTTGTGATAATATTCATTCCATTCTTGAGGATCAACTTTTCTTTTGGCTGTTTGAAGGCCATATTCATCCACTACTTTCATGTCAATGATATTGAATATTTGCTCAGGGTTTACATTACCACAGAGTTCACATTCGCTTTCATCTGCATTGACATGATTAATTCTTTTCTTGAAATAAATTACAGCTTCAACAGGGTCGCCTTTATAAATTGGAAATCCTCCTACATCAAGTATAATCAGTTTGTCAAACATTTTGAAAATGTCTGAAGAAGGTTGATGTATGACTACAAAAATGAGTTTTCCTTTAAGTGAAAGCATCTTGAGCAAGTCCATGATGATTTCAGAATCATTAGAAGATAAACCTGATGTGGGTTCATCAACAAAAAGGATAGATGGTTCCCTAATTAATTCAAGAGCAATATTTAGTCTTTTTCGTTGGCCTCCTGAGATGGTCTTATCTAAAGGATTTCCTACTTTGAGGTGTTTTACTTCATGTAAACCAATAGAGTAAAGTATATCTTCAACCGTTTTATTTATTTTCTCTTCATTGTAATTTCCGAAACAGAGCTTAGCATTGTAAAATAAATTTTCAAAGACGGTTAGCTCTTCAATTAGTAAGTCGTCTTGTGGAACAAATCCTATTACTCCATTTAATTTTTCAGGATTTTGGTAAAGGTCAACACCATTAATTTTGATTTGACCTGTAGTAGGTTTGTAATTCCCATTTAACACATTTAATAGAGTAGATTTACCAGATCCAGATCCCCCCATAATCCCTACTAATCTTCCAGATTCTTCTTCAAAGGTGATTTCATGCAATCCTTTGTGTCCAGTTTTAAACTCGTATTCTATTTTTTCAGCCGTAAAACGAATTTTTTCTGTATTTTCTTCAGAAAGAAACTGTGTCACTACATCGCTGTAAAAAATGGGATTAATTTTTGAGTTTTTTAGTGAAGATCCTTGTCTAAAAACCTTAATTACACTGGGTGGTAAAATTTGTCCATTTAGGAGTAATTCTTGATTGCCAAAATACCTTACGAAATACGTTTTGACAGATTGGACTCTAAGAATGATTATTTTTCCTTTAATCCCTTCAGAATACAGACATTTATATTTAGAATCTTCCTGCTTTTTTTGTGAACAGATGATTAGTTGATTTTCCTGTTCAAATATCTTTTTACTCCCTGATTCAACAAAATGAAAAATTTCCTCATATTCTTTTGATTCAATATGAAAAGTGTCAGCAACAGTTGATGCAAATTCTAACTCTTTTTCTGAATGCTCGGGATCAGCAAAAATAAATTCAAGAATTCTGATGAGTACAATGACTTTTTGTCGTTGTTCAAGTTCTTCATTGATTTGTGTACAAATTCGAAGTACTTTGACTGAATTTACGGAAGTCCTTTTTCTCGTACCATCTTTTTTTCTTGTAGAACTGTGTCTTTCTTTGATGAATTCATCAAATATTAATAAGTATTTATCTATCAGTTCATTAGGTAAATCTTGTTGTAAGAAAAGTTTGACAATAAGTCGGGAGGATTGATCAGCTCGTATTTCATCGTCATTAAGATTCACCTTTGCTACAATAGCAAAGAGTTGCATTAATGCTTTTAAAATACGTTCACTCATT
>JAYPLD010000066.1:0-4078 GCA_038129265.1 Crocinitomicaceae bacterium | reverse complement strand
AAAGAGTTGCATTAATGCTTTTAAAATACGTTCACTCATTCTTTAATCCCTTTTTAATTATCTTTTTTAAAGGCAATGATCATTTGTGCACAACCATTTATTTTTCGGTTGGGATCTAACTTAGCTTCAATAGTGCATTCAATGGTATTTTCTACTTTAAAATTCCAATAGGGTGCGTTATTGTGATTTATATTAGAAAAAAGTATATTTCGTTGTTGATCTAATAGTTCAAAAATCATGTAATTGTCCTCTAATCCTGCAGTGGTAGCAATACGGTAAGTTATCCCTTCATATAGGGTGGTAGTGATTTCAGAAATTTCGTCTTCACCCAAAAAATATTTATGTGATTGGCCATCAGTTAGGAAACCTTCATCCCCATTATTAATCATGCTACTGACAATGGCACCTAAAGAATCACATTTTGTTTGTCCTATGGAAATGATAGGCTGAAATGCCAGAAAAGTAAAAAGTATAAAAAGTATTTTTTTCATTTTGTGTAGTAGTTTCTCAGGTTAATGAACTCATTTGAAATTTCTAACATCGTTCTGTAATCCGTATCAAATGAAGATATGGAATTGATTTGTGTGGTTTGAGATGTAGCTTCTGTAGTTGAGGGCTTAAACTCATAGGTCGTAGGGATTTCATCATACAATTTTTTAATATCACCAAGCATACTTTGTAGCTCCCAGTATCGGTCCCCTGTTCCTACCTTTTCAAGAAGGGTAATAAAATGATTTAATACATATTTATGATGAGCTAATTTTAACTGATTTTCCACTGTAGAGTCTGACTGAAGTGTAGTTGATTGGATATACATACTTTCGATCCATCCTCCCAGTAATACCATAGTTGCCATATCTTGATTGTCATTTTCTTTTAAATATTCATCAACTTTGACATAGGCTTCACTGGCAATGACTAAAACTGAATCCTTATCATCAATGTTGGTAGAAAATCGCTCAATCAGCGATTCATTAATGGCAAAACCTATATTTAATTCGTCTGCCAACTTTTTCATGGTGCTAAAATAGGCTATTGATTTGCCTGATAATTCATTAACAGAGCAATAAGCTAGGTCTGTACCATAAATTCCAAGCATCATGGATTTATCAAAACTTGAACTGTAGTTTTTATATTTATCGGTTTGGTGTAATAGTACTGATGAAAATGAACTGTTTGAATCACTTAATTCCATTGCGATTTGAACCGGAGAAGGAATACTAAAGATGGTATTTTCAAGTTCAATATTAATATTTTGATTTTGATCAACTGATACATCAGCAGTGTCATCCATTGAAGATGATTTCTCTTCAAATTCCCCGCATGAAAGAAAAGCTAGGAAAACAAATGGTATGTAATATTTGGAAATGGACATTATTTAACTTTAAAGATGTTAATGTAAACAAATGTAATAACATATAAAAGAGAAGTACTTCTCATTCTTCATAATTATTAACAACCCACTAAAAATTGTAATTCAGTTAAAATTCTAATATAAAAAACTTAGGTTTATACTTTATTCTAACCATCTTTAAACCTGTCATGTACGTTGATGTAGTTGTTCCTTTAGCGTTACCCAAAATTTTGACTTATCACTGTGATGATCATGAATCAATTCAAACAGGATTACGTGTTATCGTACAGGTTGCTAAAAAACAATACACCGGAATTGTTTACACTATAAATCAAAAACCACCTTCTTACAAAACCAAGCCTATCATAGCGGTTTTAGATGAAAAGCCCATACTACAACCTGAGCAACTTCAACTTTGGTCTTGGATTTCAAGATATTATATGTGTTCATTAGGCGAATTAATGATTGCAGGTATGCCCAATTCCTTAAAATTACAAAGTGATACATATTACATGACCTCATGTAATTTCGAAGAAGAAGATCTATCCACCTACAAGGAAAATGAGCAAATCATATTGGAAGCTTTACATCACAACAACCGATTGAGTTTAGCTGAAATAGTAGATATTTTAAAAGTAAAATACCCTCATCCATATCTTAAATCTTTATTGGATAAAGGTAAAATCACCTTATATGAAGAGCTTTTAGAAGGGTATGCAGAAAAGAAGATTTCAAAAATTACCCTCTCCCCAAAGCTAAAAGAGGATGAAGAGTCCATGAAACAGACTTTCGATCAATTATCAAGAGCACCAAAGCAAGAAGCTTTGTTTCTTCATTTTTTACATCGATTTCAAGATGTGGGCGAAAAACCCATTTTAAAAAAGAATCTATTAGCTTCTTCATCATCTTCACCTGCTGTGTTAAAAGGACTGATAGATAAAAAAATACTGATTCAGTATGAAGAAGAAATTGGTCGCATTACAGGTTATAAAGGAGAAACTAAAAAATTACCCAAGCTTTCTTCCGCTCAACACAGGGCTTTTGAATCTGTTACCACTTTTTTAAACAATAATCAAAAGGTATTGCTGCATGGCGTAACGGGCAGTGGAAAAACTGAAATTTATATTCACCTTATTGAACAACAGCTCAAGAACAAGAAGAAGGTACTTTATTTATTACCTGAAATAGCCATTACCACCCAAATCATACAACGTCTTCAATCTTATTTTGGGAATCGAGTAGGTATTTACCATTCTCGCTTTTCCATGGCAGAGCGGACTGAACTTTGGTATGATCTTTTAGAAGAAAAATTTCAGCGCTACGATGTTATTCTTGGGGCTAGATCAGCTGTTTTCTTGCCTTTGAAAAACCTAGGTTTGGTGATTGTAGATGAAGAGCATGAACAGTCCTATAAACAATTTGATCCTTCACCTCGATATCACGCTAGGGAGGTAGCTAGCAAGTTGGCTGATATGCATAACGCTCAATTGTTGTTGGGTTCTGCTACTCCTAGTATTGAAATGATGCAACTAGTGAATGAGAAAAAAATAGGCTATGTAACGCTGAAAGAACGATTCCATCAAGTACCCATGCCTGAAATTCAGTTTGCAGACTTGAAAAGAGCGCATCAAAAAAAGGAAATGAAAGGTGCTTTTTCTTCCTTTCTTCTAGAGCAAGTAGAAGAGACGTTAAAAGCCAATAAACAAGTTATTTTATTTCAGAATCGAAGAGGATATGCTCCAAGGCAGCTGTGCACAACGTGTGGTTGGGTACCCATGTGCAAGAAATGTGATGTATCCATGACCTTACATAAATATCAACCCATCATGAAATGCCATTATTGCGGTTACACGACCAAAAAAGTGGAAAAATGCGGTGCTTGTGGTAGTCATGATATCAAGCAAATGGGTCTGGGTACACAGAAAATAGAGGAGGAGATTACCAATCATTTTGGAAATCAGTATAGCGTGAAAAGAATGGATTGGGATACCACTCGAAAAAAGTCTTCCTTTCAATTGATCATAGATCAGTTTGAGCAAAAAGAAATTGATATTCTCATCGGTACGCAAATGGTTAGCAAGGGGTTGGATTTTGAACATGTGGGTTTGGTTGGTGTCTTGCAGGCAGATGATTTATTATTTTACCCAGATTTTAGGGCTTTTGAACGCAGTTTTCAATTGTTGACTCAAGTAAGTGGTAGAAGCGGTAGAAAAAACGAAAGAGGAAAAGTAATTTTACAAAGTTTTGATCCCCATCATTGGATCCTACAGAAGGTGATGGAATACAACGATGAAGCATTTTATAAACAAGAATTAGCTGACAGAAAGCATTTTAATTACCCTCCTTTTTATCATCTTATTCATCTTACTTTACTGCATAAAAGGGTAGAGGTCTTGTCAGAAGGATCGAGAGAGTTGGGAAAACGACTAAAGAAGAAATTAGGCAATCGAGTTTTAGGACCTGAATTCACCATTATACCTCGAATAAATACTTACTATCAGCATCAATTCATCATAAAATTAGAGAAGAGTCTTTCCTACAGTAAATTAAAGAAATACCTAATGGACGAAATTGATCGCTGGAATGCAGAAAAAAGCTACAAATCCATTAGAGCTAAAATAGATGTGGATCCGATGTAGAGCGAGGGTTGGCTAAAACCCCATTAATCTTCGAACCTTTTTTGTGTTTTCTTTATGGGTTAATTTTTCAAGCAACATAAAAGCG
>JAYPLD010000065.1:0-9781 GCA_038129265.1 Crocinitomicaceae bacterium | reverse complement strand
TCAATGAACCGTTGATATCGTATTTAAGAATAAAGATTGACCAATCATTAGGATTGTCTTTTGTGTAACCTACCACTATAGATCCTCCATCTGCTGTAAAAGTTATCTTTTGAGGAATGTCTTCACCTACGGTACTAAAAGTTTTATAGAACTGATTCTGTGCAGTTAACGAAACGGTAAGACTAAATAATATAAATAGGGTGAATGATTTCATATTATACCTCAATGATGAAATATAATATATTTAAATTAAAATTTGTCGGATATCATTCTTGTTGTTCAGATAGTCGCTGAAAAAGCCACGAGATTTCATTCTCTCAATTAACCCATCTAAATCACGACCATCTTTTAGCTCAATGCCCACAATAGCTACACCAGTTTCTTTATAATGTTTTTTGGTGTATTCAAAATGGGTGATATCATCATTAGGTCCTAGGACATCCACTAAAAATTCTTTCAAAGCGCCTGCTCTTTGAGGTAATTTAATCAAAAAATAATGTTTTAAGTTTCGATAGAGTAATGCCTTTTCTTTAATTTCTGACATCCTGGAAATATCGTTGTTGCTACCGCATATTAAACAGACGACATTTTGATTTTTGAATTTTTCATGATGTAACTCTAAAGCAGCAACACTTATGGCTCCAGCAGGTTCTACAACAATTGCATCTTTATTATACATGTTTAGTATACTTTGGCAAATTTTACCTTCTGGTATTAATAATATTTCGTCTAGGTATTTTTGACATAGTTGAAAAGAAATATTTCCTACTTTTTTTACGGATGCTCCATCTACAAATGGATCAATTTTACCTAGGGTTGTGATTTCATTTTTCTCTAATGATGTGCTCATCGATGGAGCTCCTAGGGGTTCTACACCAATCACCTTTGTTTCTGGAGATAGCTGCTTAAAAACACTTAAAACACCTGAAATTAAACCACCACCTCCAATAGGTACGATGATGGAATCTATTTTCTTTTCCGTTTGTTCTAATATCTCATAGGCTAAAGTGGCTTGTCCCTCAATTACTTGTAGGTCATCAAATGGATGGATGAATGTTTTATCATGGTCAGCACAATACTTTTTAGCTGCTTCGTAGGAATCATCATAAGTATCTCCCTCTAAAATTACTTTTACATATTGACCGCCAAACATATTTACTTGTTCGATTTTTTGTCTAGGAGTAATGGTGGGCATGAAAATGACTCCATTCATTTTCAGTAAGTTACATGATTTAGCAACACCTTGAGCATGATTGCCAGCACTGGAGCATACGACTCCTTTTTTTTGTTCTCTGGGATTAAGAGAACAAATTTTATTGTAAGCTCCTCTTATTTTGAAAGAGCGTACTTCTTGTAGATCTTCTCTTTTTAGCCAAAGATTAGTTTGGAACAGTTTACTTAATCGTTCGTTAAATTGTAAAGGTGTTTTACGTACTGTTTTCTCAATTCTAACTTGAGCCAGTTTGATGTCCTCTATTTTAGCTAATTCGTGTATCATCCACTGATTTTCTTCATGGAAGTCATGGATTTTCTCAGCTCTCTACCAATGATTTCAACAGGGTGATTTCTTATTTTTTCATTGACTTCAATTAGAGCTTGATTGTCAACCTCATTAGTGTCAGAATACGTATTCCCTAGTTGTTTGATCGTAACTTTATTGAAAAAATCTTTTAAAAGAGGTTTGCATGCATGATCAAATAAGTAGCAGCCATATTCAGCCGTATCTGAAATGATGTTATTCATTTCATATAGTTTTTTACGTGCAATGGTATTGGCGATTAATGGAGCTTCATGCAATGATTCATAATACGCAGAAGCGTCTTTGATACCTGCATCTGTCATCGTTTCAAACGCCAATTCAACACCGGCTTTTACTAACGCTACTAGAATTAGGCCATGGTCAAAATATTCCTGCTCAGGGATATTATCTGCAGTTGGTTCAGTTTTTTCAAATGCTGTTTCTGCAGTTAGGGCTCTCCATTTCAGTAAGTTTTGATCGTCATTGGCCCAATCTTCCATCATCACAGAAGAGAATTCACCGGATAGGATATCATCCATGTGTTTGTGAAACAATGGGTTCATGATATCTTTTAATTCATCTGCTAACTTGTATGCTTCTATTTTAGATGGGTTTGATAACCTATCCATCATATTTGTGATACCACCATGCTTTAGGGCTTCGGTAATGGTTTCCCATCCGTACTGAATAAGTTTTGATGCGTATGGTGCTTGGATTCCAAGTTCAACTAATTTATCAAAGCACATGATTGAACCTGTTTGAAGCACACCACACAATATAGTTTGTTCACCCATTAAATCTGATTTGACCTCGGCAATGAAAGAAGATTCTAGAACACCAGCTTTGTGTCCACCAGTTGCTACTGCATATGCTTTGGCATATTCCAATCCTTTGTTTTGAGGATCATTTTGATCATGAACAGCAATTAAAGTGGGTACTCCAAACCCTCTTAAATATTCTTGTCTCACTTCTGATCCAGGACATTTTGGAGCCACCATGATGACAGTGATGTCTTTTCTGATCTCTACCCCTTCTTCTACTATGTTAAATCCATGCGAATAAGATAAAATAGAATCCTTTTTCATCATGGGGACAACAGCATTAACCACAGCAGTATGGTTTTTATCAGGGGTTAGGTTTATCACCATATCTGCATTTGGTATCATTTCTTGATAAGTCCCTACGCTAAATTGATTTTCTACTGCATTTTGATAGGACTGTCTCTTATTTGTAATGGCTGATTCTCTAAGTGCATAACTAATTTTTAATCCAGAGTCTCTCATGTTTAATCCTTGATTTAGTCCTTGTGCACCACAGCCAACAATCACGATATTTTTATGCTTTAAGATTTCAACTCCATCGCTGAATTCTCCAATATTCATAAATCTACACCTTCCAAGTTGGATTTGCTGTTCTCTTATAGATAACTGGTTAAAGTAGTTTTTCATTTTTTATGTGTTTGCTAGTATTTCGGTTATTTTCATGGGTTCTTTGGTCACTGAAATCCTTCCAGATCGGACAAATTGAAGGATTCCGAAGGGCTCAAGTTGGCTATACAGTTTTTCTGTTTCTTCTCGCTTTCCTGTTTTTTCAATAACAAAATATTCTGGAGAAACAGTAACTATATTGGCATGACTATTTTTAATTATGGTGTGAACTTTCTTTTCCTGAAACAAAGCCTGTGTTTTCACTTTATATAATGCTGATTCTTGAAAAATAGTCTCTTGATCAGTATGATAAAATGCTGCAATCACTTCCACTTGTTTTTCTAGTTGAGTGATTACTTTTTTAATAAGCTGTTCTTCCGCTTTAAGCACAATTACAAATCGAAAAATATCTTCTATTTCACATGGAGAACTATTTATACTATCAATACTAAGGTGTCTTTTTAGGAAAATAGCAGAAATTCTGTTCAATAGTCCAAGGTTATTTTCCGTGTATATGGAAACCGTAAATTTTTTAGTTTTATTCATCATGATAGTCTTATGTTAGAAACAGATTCACCTGTGGGTATCATTGGAAATACGTTATCTTCTTTTTCAACACAAACTTCTAGCAGACAAGGTTTGGTTGATTTAATGAGCTTTTTAACCGAATTTTTTAATTGGTCTCTCTTGTCAATTTTTTCACCATCAATAAAGTATCCCTTTGCAATGGTGACAAAATCGGGGTTTACTAGTTCAGTTGAAGCGTATCTTTTATCAAAAAATAATTGCTGCCATTGTCTTACCATACCTAAAAAGTTATTATTAAGTACTACAATTTTCACTGCTGCCCCAGTCTGAAAAATAGTGCCTAGCTCTTGTATAGTCATTTGATATCCACCATCTCCAATAATGGCAACTACTTCTCTTTCAGGCGCCCCCATTTTTGCGCCCAAAGCTGCCGGAAGTGCAAATCCCATAGTGCCTAATCCACCTGATGTAATGTTTGATTTTGATTGGGTAAATTTAGCATATCTACAAGCTACCATTTGATGCTGACCCACATCGGTTACAATAATGGCATCTCCATTTGTCTCTTCGTTTATAGCATGTATGACTTCACCCATTGTCAATTGCTCCTTAGTCGGATAAATGTCTTTTTGAATTACTTTTTGATATTCAATTTCGTCATGTTCTCTAAAAATCTTTAACCAATCTTCATGATTGTTATTTTTTACTTTTTCAGTGACTAGCGGGAGTGTACTTTTAATATTGCCCATAACTGCCACGTCTGCATATACATTTTTATTTACTTCAGCTGGGTCAATTTCAAAGTGAATAATTTTAGCTTGTTTGGCATAACGATTTAAATCACCAGTTACTCTATCATCAAATCGCATTCCCATGGCAATTAACAGATCACATTCGTTAGTTAACACATTGGGGCCATAGTTGCCATGCATTCCTACCATACCCACATTTAGTGGGTGTGCTGTGGGTAAGGCTGAAAGTCCTAGAATGGTCCAAGCAGCTGGGATTCCTGTTTTTTCCACAAAATCTTTAAATTCCTGTTCAGCTTCGCCTAAAATAACACCCTGACCAAAAACTATAAGAGGCTTTTTTGCCTTGTTGATTAATTCAGCAGCTGCATTTATGGATTTTTCAATAGGTTTATTTTCAGGCTTATACGACCTGACATGAGTGCACGGTTTATAATTAAATTCTAATTCTTCAAATTGAGCATCCTTTGTTATATCTATAAGAACAGGTCCTGGACGTCCAGATTTTGCGATAAAAAATGCCTTAGCTAATACAGCAGGAATTTCATCCGCTTTAGTAATTTGATAATTCCATTTCGTAATGGGAGTAGAAATCCCAACAATATCAGTCTCTTGAAAAGCATCAGATCCAAGCAAATGTGAAGCAACTTGTCCCGTGATGCAAACCATTGGCGTGGAATCAATTTGTGCATCAGCGATTCCCGTAATTAAATTAGTAGCTCCAGGTCCTGATGTAGCAAAAACAACTCCTGGTTTTCCAGAAGATCTAGCATACCCTTGTGCGGCATGAGTAGCTCCTTGTTCATGTCTAACTAGTACGTGTTTTACCTTTTCTTGATAATGGTAAAGCGCATCATAAATGGGCATTATGGCTCCACCAGGGTAGCCGTAAATCAGATCCACATTTTCTTCAATAAGGCTCTTTATGACTGCTTCTGCTCCAGTAATTTTCATATATTAATTTTTATCCGTAACACACCCTAAGGATGCTGACGTAACACATTTTGCATACTTATATAAACTCCCATTTTTAACCTTTAGAGATGGTTCCTTCCATGACTTAAATCTATCTTCGATTTCAGCTTTGCTTAATTCTAGGTTGATGGTATTTTTCTCGGCATCAATAGTGATGAAATCACCGTCTTCAACAATGGCAATAGTTCCTCCAACTTGCGCTTCAGGAGATATATGTCCTACTACAAATCCATGTGTTCCACCAGAAAATCTTCCATCTGTTATAAGGGCAACCTCATTCCCTAGACCTGCACCCATAATAGCAGCTGTTGGTTTCAACATTTCGGGCATTCCTGGGCCACCTTTAGGTCCCTCGTATCTTATGACAATAACATCTCCTTTTTCAACGTCTTCATTTTTAATTCCTTTATTGGCTTCCACTTCACTATCAAATACTCTAGCTTTACCCCTGAAAAACAATCCTTCTTTTCCTGTGATTTTAGCTACAGCACCTTCTTCTGCTAAATTTCCTTTCAATATTCTAATATGTCCTGACTTTTTAATGGGATTATTTAAATCATTCACAATGTGTTGATCTTCTTTTAAATCAGGAAAATCTTTGAGGTTTTCTGATAATGTTTTTCCAGTAATGGTGAGGCAACTGCCATCTATCAATCCGTTTTCTATAAGGTATTTTAACACTGCGGCAGTACCACCTACGTTATGTAAATCTTCCATCAGGTGTTTCCCACTAGGTTTTAAATCAGCTAAATATGGTGTTTTGTTACTTATTTGTTGAAAATCATCTAATGTAAAAGGAATATTAGCGGTATGAGCTATGGCAAGTAAATGAAGAACCGCATTGGTAGATCCACCTAATACAGTAATTAAAGTCATAGCATTCTCAAGTGATTTTCGAGTAATGATATCGCTAGGTTTAATGTCATTTTCAATTAGATACTTCATAGCAGATCCAATACGATGGATATCTGAAAACTTTTCGCTAGATGTAGCTGGAGTAGATGAATTATTAGGCAGGCAAAACCCCATAGCTTCAATGGCAGACGCCATGGTGTTTGCTGTGTACATTCCACCACACGCACCTGCACCAGGACATGCATTTTCAATAATGCATTGAAATTCGTTTTGATCCATTTTACCTGCTACTTTTTGACCCCAAGCTTCAAATGCAGAAACAACATCTAGTTTTTGGTTATTATGCTTTCCAGATGCAATGGTGCCTCCATAGACCAAAATACTTGGTCTGTCAAGTCTTAACATAGCCATAAGTGCTCCAGGCATATTTTTATCACACCCTACCACAGTGATCATACCATCATAACTCATTGCTCCTACAACGGTTTCCATGGAGTCTGCAATAATATCTCTTGAAGGCAAAGAATATCTCATTCCGCTAGTTCCCATAGAAATGCCATCGCTTACTCCTATGGTATTAAAAATGAGTGGAGTTAACGTCTCTTTTTTTACAGAATCTTTGATTTCTTTAGATAGGTCATTCAAATGCATATTACATGGATTTCCTTCGTACCCAGTACTAGCTATTCCAATGAAAGGTTGGTCTAATTCTTTTCTTGTTAGGCCGATAGCATGTAGCATGGCTTGAGCAGCAGGTTGTGTGCTGTCATTGGTGATGTTTACACTGTATTTTTTGAATTTTTTGTCCATTCTTTTCGTTTGTCATGAAAGCAGGGTAAAAAAAAAGGCCATCTTGTGATGGCCTTTTACATATCGTTATACCATCATTCAGTATTTGTCTATGATAATAATGTTGATAATAATATTTTTTACGAGCTGATTCATGTGCGTGCAAATCTAATGCATTATTATTTAGATTAACAAATTTAACGATCAATTAATTGTAAAAACCCTTTGAATTCTTCTATTTCAGAAGTAGGTATGGTAAGAGGTTGTATTGTAATACGGTATAAATAGGTGCCATCACTAGCTTTTAAACCAGAGGGCAATCGGCCGTCCCAACCAATTCCATTATTATCTTCAAAAATTAATTGACCCCATCGGTTAAATATCTTCATGCTTTTTTGATCAAAAGATGTTCCGTTAGGTTTAAAGATGTCATTTTCACCGTCTCCGTTGGGAGTAAATACATTAGGAATAATAAGAAAGTAAGGTTCTCTTGGACAAAACTCTGTATTTAAAGTAAACTGGTAGGTGTTTGAACAATTAACTGAATCTGTTCCTGTAACGATGTATGTGCCCTCATCTGGTCCGATAATAGGAATGCTATCCAAAATATTATTATTCCAAATGTAAGATGCGGCACCAATCCCATAAATCGTAATGGTGTCATCTTCGCATACAGTTGTATCCGAGAAGTTACTTGTAATGGTAGGTTGTTGATTGAAAGTTACATTAATGAAAACAGTTGAATCACAACCGTTAGCAGATGAATAAATTTCTTGTCCTGAAGAATAGTTAACGTCATAAATAGTACCATTTATGATTATGGTATCATTACTGCAAATCGTAGTGTCTAATGAAAACGAAACAGTCGGAATGCTTGTTATGGTAATATTTACAGTGGAATCACATCCGTTAGAAGCTGTAAATATTTCTTGTCCAGAAAGATTATTCGCCCCGTAAATGGTCCCATTAATTAGTATTGAATCATTACTACAAATGCTAGTGTCAATAATAGAGAATATAAGTGGGTTTTCTGTTACCGTTATGTTGACTACAGAATCACAACCAGAAATAGAGGAAAGAATTTGTGTGCCTGTAAGGTTGTTGCTATTGTATGTTATTCCATTTATCGTTAAGGAAGAGCCATTACAAATAGATGTATCTACGTTTGTATTGTATATAGGATCACCAGGACTAATAATACAACTGATAGTAGTATCACAATTGCTAAACACATTGTCAGTAATGTAAATGGTATACGTACCATCGGCTATATTTTGAATGTTGTAATTTCCTTGTCCTACGCCATTATACAGAACGGTTCCATTGGATGAGATGTTATAATTACTACTTCCAGTGATGTCAATAGAAATTTCTCCATCATTTTCATTTTCACAACTTTCATCCGTAATGGTGGCTGATGCTTGTAAATCACAACAAATATCGATTTGATAGTATTTTGGACCGATGATGTCCGCACAAGTAGCATTTGCATTGGAAGAAATGGTGCTCCAACTTTGGCTACTCAATTGATTTACTAAATTGATATCATTTGTGTTTAATGCGTAAATGGAAAAAACACCCACATTAGCACCATAATCAGAAGAAGTAAAGGTGCCAATGGAGTTATAACTTATTATAGTATTTGTTGTGGTATCTACCATAATATATAGCTGTTGATAGCCTGATGTAGTTGTAAAACCAGAAGTGCTTTCTGTTATATCATTACCAGAACAAATTGTGGTTGCTTGACAGTTGATAATATTGAACTGTAAAGGGCCTATGGAATTAGCACAAGTTGCATTTACAGTTGCCGAAAAATTAGTCCAATTGTTGCCATTTGCAATAGGCATTAAATTGACATCATTGGTATTAACTGCATATACCGACAGCATTCCTAAATAGGATGGACCATAATCAGTTGATGTAAAAGAACCAGATGTGTTTTGAGCTAATATATTATCATTTGCATCTACCATGATATAGTGTTGGATATATCCAGCGGATGATTCATACCCTGTAGTTGAAACGGATATGGGATCACCTGAACACACGTTACCTTGACCATAGGAGAAATGGGAATGAATAAAAAGTAGTATGAAAATGATCCTTTTCATTATTCTATCAATTCCAACTGCCTGCATTAGCATTACAAGCATTTATACAAGAAACAGAGAGGACAAATTGACCATTTGATGAGCCGTTTCCATCCACATAAATAAAGTATTCAACTCCTGTCGAGGTAGTAAACGTAATAGAAGAAGTTGTTCCACTTCCGCTATTATTGTCACTTCCAATACAAGTCAAATTTGAACATGTTCCAGAATAAACAAATATTTCAGTATCAAAATTGGTTGCACTATTTGATGTGCTTAAGGTAACATCAGATCCGTCACCAATATATTTATACCAAACACCTGCTCCTGTTGTTAATCCCCCACAAGAAGCTGGAGCATCGTTACTAGTAGCTAGTATATTATTGGATGTATCAAGGTCTCCACAATTTAAAACAATGGCATTGTCACAGGAGTCATTTGTAGGGTTTATGGCAATCCCGGATTGGGCTTCCCAAAAATAGTCACAAAGATCACCAGCGTAACCATCTATATACACATAATAACTTTGACCAATTACAAGTGGTGATCCAGAATTATCTGGAATAGTAAATGTGCCATTACCTAAGGCAGGATTTTCACAAGCAATCTCTACCATATTGTCTTGGTCCCAACAATTTCCATCAAAAACTGCAAATTGAACTCCGAAACTATTAGCACAATTTTCTACAGTCCAATCAAGTACAATGGTGTCATCTGCTGCCGTAAACTGAAGCCAAGAATCATTGTTTGAGGAGCCACAAAAGTTATCAGGGCCAGGGTCCGTCCCGCCTGCATCAACGGAATAATTACAGTCTGTTGAACCATAATAGGCTTGGCTCAAATCAA
>JAYPLD010000064.1:1415-10650 GCA_038129265.1 Crocinitomicaceae bacterium | reverse complement strand
GGCATTTTGGGTAATACCATGGCTTCTCGGTATCCTATGATTTGCTTTCCATCTTGTTCTAAATTGGGAAGCTGTCGAGATCTTGCACCTGTGGCAATAATGATATTTTTGGCTGTGTAATCTTTCTTTTCTCCCTTTTCGTTAGTTACTTCTATGGTCTTACCAGGCTTTACTTTTCCGGTACCCATGATCACATCAATCTTGTTTTTTTTCATCAAAAATTGAACACCACCACTCATTTTTTCGGCCACACTTCTACTACGCTTTACCACAGCTGAGAAATCAGCTTTATGGCTACTCACTTTAATCCCATAATCTTCTGCATGGTTGATGTATTCATACACATTCGCACTTTTGAGCAAGGCCTTTGTTGGGATACAACCCCAATTTAGACACACACCGCCAAGCGATTCTTTTTCAATTACAGCTGTTTTCATTCCAAGCTGTGAAGCTCTGATTGCAGTTACATATCCACCAGGACCGCTGCCTAAAACAATTACATCGTAGTTCATAGTATTCAATTAAATTATTGCGAATTTAAAAATTAATGGTTTCAAATATGATTTGATTACTATTTCTTTTCACTTAAAATGAGGTCTACATGTTCGGCCAGTTTTTGAGCTGCATTTGGATTTAATCTAAACCAGAGTTCAGGTTCAATTAATTCTAACTCTGACACGGCTAAATCACCTGAATTATCCCAAATAATATCTACTCTTGCATAGGATGGGATAGCAGATAAAATACCCGTACATTTCTCCGCAAGCTTTACCATTTTTTCACTAGGGCTGTATTTGGCGATGCTACCTCCAAAATCGTCTTGTACTCTAAAATCACCTTCTTTTGCCTTTTTTAACACGGCATGAGTATATTTACCTCCAATCACCATCATGGCCACTTCTCCTTTTTTAATCACGTTGTTTTGAAATTCTTGGACAATAAAATCTTCTTGGTAAATGAGTTTTTTCCATGTAGAATCAAATTGATTTATATCTTCTTTTTTTAATCGGTATGTATTTTTAGCTGCCCCAGAAATAGTTGGCTTAACTACAATTTCATTCCAATTTTTTTCCTGCATTAAAAGCGATAAATCAACGGGTGATCCCCTTTTAATAAATTCACTATTTGGAATGGGAATTTGATGTTTTTTAAGATCTAGTAAGTAATGTTTGTCTAAATTCCATTCAATGGTTTCGGACGAATTTATCATCAAACAGGTGTTCCTTGTTTTATCAAACCACTTTTTAAATTGCTCAAAATTATCGAAGTAATCCCAAGTGGACCTAAATAGGACTGATCGTGTATTATTCCAATTAAAATTGGGGTCATTCCAATCCTTTTTGATAACGGATAGATCTTTTCCTTCTAGTGCGTTGATGACCAACTCATCTTCTCTTAATACATTGCTTATGTATGCGTTTGTTTCTAATGGGTTAACATATCTAGAATCAGTAAGTACAACTACATCAAATTTTTTCATGGCGCAAATTTAATTATGCATCTAAAATGACATATAGGTTTACGCATTAATTCTATTTTTGAGTCATGAAATATGTATTAAGCTACACAGACCCTGAAAATCATTTTATTGATTTTAGTTTAACCATTAATGGGTATAGCTTTGATGAAATTGCCGTTCAGTTGCCAGCTTGGAGACCGGGAAGATATGAGCTAGGAAATTTTGCAAAAAACATAAAGGATTTTGAGGTACACGATATGGATGATAACTCCATTTCGTTCAAGAAGTTGACCAAAGATAAATGGTGCATACAATCAAATGGTAAAGATTTCAAAATTACATATCGATACTATGCCGCTGAGTTAAATGCAGGATCGACTTATCTAGATGAAAATCAGCTGTATGTTAATCCAGTTAATTGTTTTTTATTCTTACCAGAGTTTCCAGAAACTGAAATTGAAATAACACTTGATGTTCCAGAATCGTATCAAGTTTACAGTGCCATAGCAAATGAAAGTAGTCGCCACTTTAAAGCTCTAAACTACCACGAATTATTTGATTCTCCATTCATTGCTAGCCCAAGTGTACAACATCGACATATACCCATTAAAGGGATTCAATTTCACTTTTGTTTTCAAGGGGAGATCAAATTAAATTGGGAGAAGCTAATACTGGATTTCACTGCATTTATTGAATATCAAATTGATCTTTTTGGTGGGTTTCCACATCAGACTTATCATTTTTTATTTCAAATCACATCTCATAACGCATACCATGGTGTTGAACATCATGACTCTACGGTAATATTATTAGGTCCATCTTATGATGTATTTGACCGATTATACACAGAACTACTTGGAGTGTCTTCTCATGAATTATATCATGTGTGGAATGTCAAAGGAATCAGACCTATTGATATGGTGCCGTATGATTATACTCGTGAAAATTATACGGAGTTAGGGTATGTTACCGAAGGGGTAACTACCTACATGGGAGATCGGATTTTATTTGAATCAAATGTGTTTGATCAGAATCAATATTTTAAGGAGTTATCAAATTTACTCAAGCGGCATTTTCACAATGATGGAAGGCTTCATTACTCCGTTTCAGCATCCAGTTGGGATACGTGGCTTGACGGATATACAACTGGAATCCCCGGAAGAAAAGTATCTATTTATGTAGAAGGTGCATTGATTGCCTTAATTTGCGATGCTGAGATAAGAAATCAAACAAAAGGCTTAAAATCATTACATGATGTGATGAGAGTGTTACATGACTCAAGTAAAAAAGTTAGTTCCTATGATGCAACTACTTATAAAGATGCATTAGAGTCCATTTCTGGAACAGATTTCACTAAATTATTTGATGCCCTTGTTTATGGAACTCAGGATTTTTCTCCTTACTTACAACGTGCTTTTGCTGTATTTGGGTGGAAATACAGCGCCATAAAATCAGATAATGCTTCATGGTTATATGGTTTCAAAACACAGATTAAAAACAACGAAGTTCATGTAATATCAGTGCTTGAAAACAGTTCTGCTTTTGAAAGTGGTCTAATTGAAAATGATCACATTATTTCGATAAACGGAATTAAAGTGAGTCAAAATTTGAATAAATGGCTTTCTTACTTTAACAGCTCACCTATTGAATTATCCATTTTTAGAAACCAAAAATTGAAAACCATCACGTTATTAGCTCCAAATACTCACCAATTTTATAATTACAAAATTGAAAAGATTTAAATGATGAAGAAAAAATCACCTATTACCTATCTATGCATTTTAAGTTTTATAGGATTTATTTATTGCATTGCCAACGATAGTCTACATTGTTTTTTATTCATGTCTTCTCCGTTATCTATTGAAAATATGAATGATGGTTTGAGAATTGTGCTTGAACAATGGGAAGAACAAGGATTTATTTATAATGAATACAGTCAAAATCAGCTGGTTAAGGTATATGGAGCAAGAATTGCATTTGATGTACTGGCTATGGTTGGTGTGGGCATGATGTTTTATAAGTTGAAGTTAGGTTGGACATTTTATTGGATCTTTCAATTGGCTTATGTTTTGGTGCCATTTTTTGTATTGGGTGCGTCATTAACGGTTTCATGGCCGTACGTATCGGGTAACGCAGTTATCGTTTTCCCTTTATTCTTAGCCATGGTTCATTTAGTTTATGTATTACTTTTTTTCGCACAAAGAAAAAATTTGAATTAGCTACAGAGATTTTCAGTATCTTAAGGTAATTAATGGCTGAAGAATCCTCTATACAGAAAAGAAGAATAAATAGTAAATTTTTTACAAAGGTCATCTATTTCTTTCCTGTTCAACTCCTGTTTTTACATATCAAGAGAAATCATATTTTATTGCTTTTTTGGTTGGTTTTGTTTTTATATGTCAGCGGAAATTTAGGTGTTGGGTTTGGTATAGATACTTTGTTTCTAGCTCCCATTTATATGGGTCAGATAGGTCCATGGTCTTTTTTAATTATGGGATTTTCTTTGGGTGGATTTATCATGGCTTTTCATATCTATAGTTACATTTTATTTTCTCGCGATTTTACATTTTTAGCTACACTTTCGAGGCCATTTTTAAAGTTCTGCTTGAATAATATGTTAATCCCCTCTCTTTTTATTTTAACCTATTTAATTCAAATTTATTTCTTCTTAACAGAAGAAGAATTGATGAATAGTGGGATAGTAATGATTTATATCATTTGTGTCTTAATCGGGTTGTTTATTTTTTACATCTTATCCATATTATATTTTATCCAGTTCAATAAAAATGTATTTGTCATCAGTGGTAAGACAGAAACTTATTTTGAAAACCTAGGAAATGACAAAGTAAAAGAGTCTAACTTTATTAAAAAGAAGAAAAACTCAAGAGTTAATGTCTACAAAAATACATGGAGGGTTGATACCTATTTGTCAAGTTTTTTTTCTATTAATATTGCAAGAAGCACAAAGCATTATGACAAGGAACTTATTCAAAAAGTGTTCACACAAAACCATGTTAATGCATCTATTTTTGAATTGGCCCTTATTGTCTCATTCTTGGGTATAGGATTTTTTAGAGACATTTCTTGGTTAAATATTCCTGCTGGTGCAAGTATTTTTTTGTTGTTCACCCTCTTAATTATGCTCTTTTCGGTGTTATATTCCTGGTTAAAAGGTTGGACATTAACCTTTCTTATTCTTGCCATTGTTTCTTTTAATTTTCTAACGAATCGATTTCATCTGTTTCAATTTAGAAACTATGCATATGGACTAAACTATGATTTTAAGTCTAAGTATGATCATGAAAACATTAGCGATCTTCAACAGGACAAATCACAGCTTGAAAAAGCTGTAAATGAAAATATTGAAATTTTAAACAATTGGAGTCAAAAAAATAAAGGAATAAATAAACCTAAAATGGTGTTTATTAATACCAGTGGAGGTGGTTTAAGATCTGCGTTATGGACCGTACATGTATTGAACTACCTCGACAGTTTGACTAACCAACAATTAACTAAGCAGACTCACTTGATTACAGGAGCTTCTGGGGGTATGATTGGCGCTGCTTTCTATAGAGAAAATTATAAGAAAGGAATTTATGGTGAAACCGTGGTAGATGGTAATGAAATGAAGAGTAGGATATCCAAAGATCTATTAAATCCCTTAGCGTTTAGTATAGCTACTACAGATATGTTTTATCGATTTAAAAAACATGACGATGGAAGATATATTTACACTAAAGATAGAGGTTGGTTTTTTGAAAAAAATTTAATTGAAAATTTGAATTGTTTTGAAGGTAAACGAATTTTAGATTACAAGTTGCCAGAATACCAATCGGATATTCCCATGATGATATTTTCTCCTTCCGTAGTAAATGATGGAAGACGATTGCTTATTTCTCCTCAAAAAATAACTTTTTTGTGTAATACGGATACCAGTCTTTTTTCAGGAAAAATAGCTTTAGAAAACATTGAGTTTTCAACTCTATTCAATCAAAATGATCCTCAATATTTAAAAATGTCTTCTGCCATCAGAATGAATGCCACTTTCCCATATATACTTCCTATGGTCTTTCTTCCTTCTAAGCCCAAGATTGAGGTCATGGATGCTGGATTAAGAGATAATTTAGGATTAACTACCTCCATAAAATATATTGATAATTTTAAAAATTGGATTTATGAACATACATCGGGAATTGTTATTATACAGCTAAGAGATAGAGAAAAGAAAACAAAAATTAAAGATAAGCAATCGGGTAGTCTGATTTCGAAGTTGTTTACTCCGTTAACCAATGTGTATGGTAATTTTTTAAAGATTCAAGATTACCGAAATGATGAAATGTTAAATCAGTTGAAATCTAGTTTTAAAGGAGATATACATTATGTGGAATTTTCGTTGAAGGAAGGATCTAGTGATGAAATTTCAATGAGTTGGCACTTGACTTCTAAAGATAAAAACCAGATTTATGAACAGTTGAATACGGAAGAAAATCAAAAAAGTATTCAAAAAGTATCCAATCTGTTATTACATTAGATTTTCAATTTAAAAAATGGAAGACCAAGGAAAAATAGATTATGATCCCATTAAATCTGAAGTAGAGAAAGTATCGGTCACCAAAGGGATAAAGTCCATATTTGGATTCATAAAAAAACTTTTCTCTATATACGATGTAGTGGATAAAGAAAAAACCATCGTTGATATTAAGAACGATATTTCTTTTAGTGCCATTAATATCTGGATTTTGATTTGTTCCATCATCGTTGCTTCTATTGGATTAATTAATAATTCTACAGCTGTCATCATTGGTGCAATGCTTATTTCTCCGCTTATGGGGCCTATCAGAGGAATAGGATACGCACTATCGTCCAACGATTTCAAAGCGCTGATTGCTTCTCTGAAAAACTTTGGTATAATGGTCGTGGCTAGTTTGTTGGCCTCTTTTATTTTCTTTAAAGTATCTCCTATTAAAACGGAAACAGCTGAATTGTTGAGTAGAACCAAGCCACAGGTACTCGATATATTAATTGCTTTCTTTGGAGGTTTAGCAGGTGTTATTGCGGCCACTGTTCGAAATAAATCGACCGCCATTACGGTTATTCCTGGCGTAGCCATTGCTACTGCGTTAATGCCGCCATTGTGTACGGTTGGTTTTGGTTTAGCCCTATGGAATTGGAGCTATTTTATTGGAGCCTTATACCTTTTTCTATTAAATAGTGTATTTATTTGTTTGGCTACCTATGTAGTACTTAGATTGCTCAGTTTTCCGAAAGTACAATATGTTAATCCTAAAATTGAAAGAAAGGTTAAAGTATATGTGTTTATCATTTTATTATTGATTGTAATTCCTAGTGTTTTTAAGTTTTACAACATCATACAAGAATCCATATTTGTGCAGAACACAGAACGATTCATCTCCGAGCAAATTACCATTGATGATGAAATTGTTTTGTCTGAGGATAATATCATATTAGAATATGATGAAGAAGCTCCCAAAATCACTTTAAATATTGATGGCAAATACATCAATAGTGAAATCCAAGAGTTGTGGGGACTTCAGCTTAAAAAATACGATCTTGGAAATGCCGTTTTCGAAGTTCATAACTTACAACAAAAGGCCATTGATGAACAGCAACTACTAAACAAAATTTTAGTAAATAACGATGAGAAAATAGAGTCTCTCTATAATGAAATGTTGGAATACAAAAAGGTATTGCAATACATTGATGAAGAAAATGCAAAGTTAAATAGCTTAAATGATCGAATTTTAGTTCATTTTCCAGACATAAATTCATTAAACTATGGAAGGTCTTTTTCTGAAGTCGAAGGAAGTTACGACACCAACTATGTCTTCATTGTGAATTGGACAAAAGATACCACGAAAGTATTGAATTATCAGTCATTTGAAAATTTTGTAAATGACGAACTAAAGCTTCTTTATGATAAGTCCGAAAACGCCTTAATCTTTCATCAATAATGGGGAAAAAGTCAAAAAAAAATAGAATTAATGTTGTTTATTCTACGAACCCCAACTTTGAATATGAGGAGGAGTTTGATGAAGTTTCTTCTATTGCTTTTTCAGAACAAAAGTTGTACGTGTTGGTAGATAGAAAAAATAGAGGTGGAAAAACCGTAACCCTGGTTGAAGGTTTTATAGGATCTGAGGAAGATGCTACTGATTTAGCTAAAAAATTAAAGCAAAAATGTGGTGTTGGTGGTGGTTATAAACAGGGTGAAATTTACGTTCAAGGTGATCACAGAAATAAAGTCCATCAATTCTTAAAAGACTTAGGAGCCACCGTGAAATTTAAGGGTGGATAAATTTTGTTTAACTAATTAATTAAAAAGATAAACAAAATAATTAAATTCGCGGAATGAAATTTCTTCAAACCTTATTATTAACCTTCCTATTGCATTTAGGCTACACTCAACAGTATACACTTAGCGGTTATGTGAAAGATGCAAATTCTGGAGAAGGTTTAATAGGAGTGAGTGTGTTTGTTGAAGAATTAGGTCAAGGTACCACAACTAACGTGTATGGATTTTACTCTCTGACGCTAAACCAAGGAAATTACAACGTGAAGTATTCTTACGTGGGATATAGGGATTTATTTAAAGATGTTTCTCTAAAAAGTAATGTGAGAATGAATATCGATTTAAGTGAATCAGATGACTTACTTCAAGAAGTAGTTGTTGAAGCTGAACAATCAGATGAGAATACGAAGGGTACGCAGATGGGTAAAATTGATCTGAATATGGATAAAATTAAAACCATACCTGCATTTATGGGAGAGGTAGACGTACTTAAAACCATACAATTTTTACCAGGTGTACAATCTGGTGGGGAAGGAAATACCGGATTTTATGTAAGAGGAGGAGGGCCTGATCAAAATTTAATTTTGTTGGATGAAGCTACTGTGTACAATGCATCTCATTTATTTGGATTTTTCTCTGTGTTTAATGCAGATGCCATTAAAAATGTATCTCTTACAAAAGGGGGAATGCCTGCAAATTATGGTGGCAGATTAGCCTCTGTCTTAGATATTACGATGAAGGATGGTAATTACAAGTCTTTTCATGCAGATGGAGGTATAGGACTAATTGCCTCTAGATTAACTTTGCAAGGGCCTATTAAAGAAGATACAGCATCTTTTATCCTGTCTGGAAGAAGAACTTACATAGATGTATTAACTCGGCCTTTAATTCCTGATACATCTGCTTTTAGTGGATCTGGATACTTTTTCTATGATTTAACAGCCAAACTAAACTGGAGACTTTCCGATAAAGATCGGCTATTTTTAAGTGGCTATTTTGGTAGAGATGTTTTCTCCTTCAATAATTCTGATTTGGATTTCACCTTTAATGTTCCCTGGGGAAACTCTACGGCTTCACTAAGATGGAATCATTTGTTTAATGATCGACTGTTCGTGAATACTTCAGCTGTTTTTACGGATTATAATTTTGCATTTGAAGGCGGTTCTAGTGGTTTCACCTTTCGCTTATCATCTGGGATTAGAGATGGTAATTTAAAGCAAGATTTTACCTATTATCCCAATTCTTTACACAATATCAAATTTGGTTGGAACTACACCTTACATCGTTTTATTCCAACTAGTGTAGGAGCTTCATCGGGAGATGTGGAATTTGATACGGGTGAAGATGTGAAAATATTTGGTAATGAAGCTGCTATTTATTTGCTTGATGAGTGGGATGTAAGTGAAAATTTTAAAATTAATGCTGGTTTTCGTTTATCCATGTATCAACACGTAGGCCCTTTTACT
>JAYPLD010000064.1:0-1315 GCA_038129265.1 Crocinitomicaceae bacterium | reverse complement strand
GATAGAAATGCTTATCGCTTGGATCCCTACCATAGAATGGATTTGTCCGTTACAGTAGATGCTAAGTCAACAAAAAAGCAAGTTGATAAGGACAGTGGAAAGGTGAGAATGGTGAAGAAAAAAGTGATTTCGTCATGGAACTTTTCGGTTTATAATTTATATAACAGAGCTAATCCATATTTTATATTTTTCGACTACAGCGGAGACCCTTTACAGGGCAGTGTTGAGTTTGGAGCTAATCAGGTATCGTTATTTCCAATTTTGCCTAGTATTACCTGGAATTTTAAATTTTAATGAGAATAATAATTTACATATTGTGTGTATTGCTTCTAATGAATTGTCAAAAGCAAATTGAATTTGATCTCCCTCCTGTAGATCAAACTTTTGTAGTGGAAGCAGTTGTAGAAAGTGGCTTACCCCCAAGAGTAATTGTAACCAATACGCAAGGTTACTTTGACCCTCTAGATAGCAGTTCTTTTCTGAATATGTTTGTTGATGATGCAGTGGTTGAACTAAGCGATGGAGATACAACTTATGAATTGGTCTATTCCTTTGTGAACTCTAATGGGGTTATACTTCCGGGATATACGTCATTTGATCCTGACGTAATTGGGCAATACGGAAAAAATTACTCCTTACATGTGCAAGTGGGAGACAAGGAGGCTCATGCCAAAGCGCAAATTCCTCAACCCATTATACTAGATAGTTTATGGTTTTTTGCTTACGAAGCTTATGATTCACTGGGTTTTATATGGGCTAAGTTTACAGATCCCGATACGGTAGGGAATTGTTATCGATGGTTTGCACAGCGAATAAATAGCTATGCCTATAATTACGACCCTCCCTATGATAACGTGAAGGGAACGATGAAAGATAATAGACCACTTGCTCCAATTGGTAGTTCAACAGATGATAAACTATTCAATGGATTAACTTTTGATTTTGCTTTTCCTAGGGGAGAAGATGGTATATTAGAGGGGCCAGATGATGAAGGGATTGAAGAAGGTTTTTATAAACGTGGCGATACGGTACTCGTAAAATCAACTACTACGACATACCCTACTTATTTATACGTAAGAGCTATGGAGAACCAAGCGGTTTCCAATGGAAGCATATTCTCCTCACCTGGAAATTTACCCTATAATGTGGAGGGCGATGGCCTTGGTGTTTTTATTGGCTATGGTGTGTCATACGATACACTTATTTGTGAATAAGTTTTCTATTTCAATTAGCTTTCAAATAGTATATTTGTCCCCTTACTTTTAAGAATCAAAATGGAAAAACACAAGTGTTTAATAGTTGGGTCAGGTCCTGC
>JAYPLD010000063.1:0-10655 GCA_038129265.1 Crocinitomicaceae bacterium | reverse complement strand
GAACACAAAGAACGGTCAAAAAGGAGGGGCGATTACTTCCCTGAAATGGTTCTTCATTATTTTCTTCAAATGTAGGTACGTTATCGCTCATTTTAATCTTCTTAAATTTTTTCAGAAATAAATATAAAAAAAAGCCGCATTGCTGCGGCTTTTAAGCGGACCGGACGGGACTCGAACCCGCGACCCCCTGCGTGACAGGCAGGTATTCTAACCAACTGAACTACCGGTCCTAAAAGAGGGACAAATTTAATTTTTTTTAAAGTAATACAAGCAATTCACTAAAAAATTTAATTTATTTTTTTTCTTTTCACTAGATATTGAAGTAAAACGTCTTCAAATCCATCTTCAATGTTCACATCAATCACGTCAACTTGATGTTGTACTAACAAATCATTAAGTTGTTTGATCTGACTGTCTCTTCTTGATTGATAAACTTCTTTAATCTCTCTAGGATGTAACTTTAGCTTTTCACCCGTTTCCATATCAACCACATGATAATACCTGTTCTTGAGGTCGAATTGATTTTCAAATGAATCATGTTGAACATGAAAAACAACAACCTCATGCTGGTTAAATTTTAGGTGTCTGATGGAATTATTTAGATCATTTAAATTATCAAGCCCCATAAAATCGGTAAATAAAATAACCAAAGATCTCTTTTTCAACAGAAGAGCTGATCGATCTAACATTTTTGAAATGGCCGTTTCTTTTTTTTGATCTGAAGTGTATTTTTCTTGTAATGATTTTTCAAGATGACTAAAAATATACCTTTGGTGAGGCAATGAAGATTTTGCAGGAGCATGGAAATTCATTTCGTCACTGAACAAGGATACCCCAAAAGCATCTCGCTGACCTCTCATTAGATAAATAAGTGCTGCCGTAGCATCTATAGAAAAGCTTAATTTGTTGTATGGCTCGTTATTAGGAAACAACATAGAGGAAGAAGCATCAATCAAAAAATGGCATCTTAAATTGGTTTCTTCTTCGTATTTTTTAATAAAGAGTTTATCTGTTTTTGCATATAGTTTCCAATCAATATGCTTTGTAGACTCTCCGTTGTTATATAGTCGATGCTCGGCAAATTCTACCGAAAAACCATGATATGGGCTTTTATGAAGGCCCGTAATAAAACCTTCCACAACTTGTTTTGCTAGAAGTTCTAACGAACCAAATTTTCTCGCTTTTTTGTAGTCAATCAATTAAAGTAGTTCGTTAGCCAAGTTTGCTAGTTCAGATCGTTCTCCTTTTTCTAATGTAATGTGGGCGAATAACTCATTTCCTTTGAGTCGATCAATTAGATAAGATAATCCATTACTTTGTTCGTCTAAGTAAGGAGTGTCTATTTGAAACACATCACCGGTAAAGATGATTTTGGTATTCTCCCCTGCTCTGGTGATAATTGTTTTTACTTCATGAGGAGTCAAATTTTGTGCTTCATCTACAATAAAAATCACATTAGATAAACTTCGACCTCTTATAAAGGCCAACGCAGAGATATTCAACTTTCCTTCATCTTCCATTTCCTCTATTTTTCGATATTTTTTTTCATTTTGACCAAATTGATTTTTAATGAATTTTAAATTATCGAAAAGAGGCTGCATGTATGGATTAATTTTTTCGTCTGCATTTCCAGGCAAGTAACCAATATCTTTATTACTCAAAGGAACAATTGGTCTTGCTAAAACAATTTGATGATACAAATTATGTTGCTCTAAAGCACTGGCTAGTGCTAATAATGTTTTACCTGTTCCTGCAACACCCTGTAGGGTAACCAATTTGATATCTGGATTTAGTAGAGCATGTAATGCGAAGGTTTGTTCAGCATTTCTAGGCTTTATTCCATACACGTACTGCTTCTCTACTCTTTCTAGGCAATCATCAAGTGGATTATAATAGCTAAGCACAGAACTTTTTCCATTTTTCATAATGTAAAAGCCATTTGCAATCAGTTTATCCTTTATGACATCTGTGTCTGAAATATTGCCTTGTTTATACAGTTTATTGATGTATTCCGATTCCACATTTTCAACCAATTGCTTTCCGGTATACAATGTGCTATCGCGATCAATTTTACCCGTCTCAAAATCTTCTGCCGTAATATTTAATGCTTTGGCTTTAAGCCTTAGGTTGATATCTTTTGAAACTAATATGACCTTAGCATCCTTGGCCGTATTTTTCAATGAAAGAGCTGCATTTAGTATATGATGGTCATTTTTATTCCCAAAAATTTTAACAGCATCAGCCTCATTGGTATCATTTTCTAAGATAATTTTAAATTTTCCCTTTTCTTCTCCGTTTATAGGAATCCAATCTTGTAAGGTATAGGCATTGCTAAGTCTATCTAGAATGCGAATAAATTCTCTAGCTTCATAATTTTTGGTGTCATTTCCCCTCTTGAAATTATCTAGTTCTTCCAATACCGTAATGGGAATGGCTATATCATTTTCTTCAAAGCAATCAAGAACATTATGGTCGTGTAAAATAACAGAAGTATCTAACACAAATATTTTTTTGGATTTTTTAGGTTTTTTGGCCATTATGGAATTAAATATTTGTTTGGAAAATTAGAAAAATAATACAAATACACTATCTAAAATTAACTTATTTCTAATTGAACTTATTAACATTATTTGTAACGGAAATTATAGGTGAAAAATTGCTTGTTTTTACGCTCATCCTCTACCTCTATTTCACATGTTTTTTCTCCTGCTTTTAAATCAGCATAGGAATCAAGTGGGATCGTTAATACCGCATTTTTATAATTATAAGTGCTGTAAATCCATTTTCCATCAATATTAACTTTATATTTTTCCACACCACTTAAGTTATCGGTAACCAAAAATTGAAGCGATTGATTTATAGACATCACCTTATTCACTTTCTTAGTCTTAATCACAGGTGCTGTAGAATCTACCATTAATGTAAAGTCTCCAAAATGATTTACATCCGTAGAAATCCAATCACCAGACACTTGCCCCTTTCTATTTAGCACCTTCCCCTTTTTGGAATGATGAGCAATGATGATTTTACTTGGGTCATCAAACTCAAGTTTATTAAATTTCATCGCGATGACGAATTTTTTCTTTTGAGGTAAATTTTTATTCTTTAGACTTAATATGTTGTTTTTGAATTGATGATCCATTATAAAATCATCATAAAAAGTATTTGAATCTACCTGGACTAAATAATTTTTATTTTCTATTTTAAGTCTTTCATTTTTTTCATTCATTTTTAACGTTTCCTCTTGAGAATCAATTTGATTATTAGAACTGATCATCTTAAATTTTAACGTTGAAGTATTTCCACTTACATCCGAAACTTCAATTTTTACATCATGGGGCAACGTATCATTAAAATGAATTGTACCATTGCCTAATTCCCTACGATATATGGGTAAATTATTTTCAGGATGAACATATAACTTATGAACACTTTCTTTTTGCTCATGATAGGCATAATAATCTTTATGTATATTGATTTGTTTATTGGTACTAAAATCTAACGATTTCATTTCTTGCTCAAAATGTACATTTCCATCAATCCAAACTTTTATACTGTATACTCCACACCTATTTTGAGCTAAATCATACCTATCAATTGCGGATAAACCTAAACCCACTTTACCTGAGATCAACATAGGTTTATCTGTGGTTAGTTTATAGGACTGGCTGGTCTTCATAAATGAATATTGCTTCTGTCTCATCACTAATAAATCCTCTTCTCTAAGCGAATAAACTTTGATGTTTCTTAAAATGGGCGGGGTATTATCCTTGACATTTATCCCATAAAGTTGAGGGTTCAAGGGCAGTTCAGTTTTAGTTTCTCTAATCTCAAAATGAAGATGCGGCCCAGATGATCCACCCGTATTTCCAGAATAAGCTATCACCTCTCCCTTTTCAACTCCAATCCTATTTTTTTCCAGCATAAAATCTACTTCTTCTGACTGATTAGCGTATTGTTCTTTTCTAATAAACTGTTCAATTTTTTTAGGGAAGTGATCTAAATGTGCATACACACTGGTTAATCCATTTGGGTGATCCACATAAATAGCCTTCCCGTATCCCCAATGAGAAATTTTAATGCGAGAAACAAAACCATCTTCAACGGCATAAATTCTGTAATTTATCGTTCCATTGGTTTTAATATCTAAACCCGTATGAAAGTGATTGGTTCTTAATTCACCAAAATTTCCTGACAGTATAATTGGTATACCAATTGGCGACCTAAAATTGATTTGCCTTTGTTGGGTGTAAATATCATGGTTCACCAAAAAAAGGAGTGTTACAGAGATAATAAATTTAAAAATCACATTACAAATCTTAGTAAATTTTATGCCAAGAATGCAGATTTTTAAAATAATTATACACAATCAAATTTAAATTTGAATAATTCATATTAGCGACTAACTTTGTATAGAAACTCAAATTTGATGAACAAAGGAATCTCTGCTGTAAATGAAATTAGAAATTATGTGAAGGGGTTACAGAATTCCTTAATGGAAAGTAGTGAAAACGAAAAGAAATTAAAAAGTCAAATTGAGCTACTTGGAGAAGAGAAAACCAACTTAAAAGAGGAGATTGTAAAGCTTCAAGAACAAATTAAATTATTAAAATTGGCCAAACAACTTGATGGTGAAGGGGTAGACAAAACTAAAGAAGTGAAGTTGATGATAAACGAAATGTTGAGAGAGATAGATAAGTGTATAGCATTAATGAATAAATAGAATGAGTGAATTGTCTATAAAAGTTAATATTGGAGGAAGATCTTATCCTCTGACTATTAAGCGAAGTGAAGAAGAAAAAATCAGAAAGGCAGCATCCAAGATTAACGAAAATTTAAAGGAACTGAAAAACAATTACGCAGTTATTGATACCCAAGATTTATTAGCGATGACCGTATTGCAATATGCAACAGATTCAGTTTCTACCAATAATACCGTGGAATTTGACCAACTTAGTGATGAAATAATTTCACTGAGGGACGAATTGATTGGATAAGCTAGTTGTATCGCCAACAACAGTAAATTATGGACATAACTTCCATTTTAATTGGGTTGATACTCGGGGCTTCTTTTGGGGGTGTACTGGCTTTATTCTTCATAAAAAGGATACAGCGTTCTAAAGAAAAAGAAATCATTGAAAAGGCACAAGTAGAGGCTGAAAACATAAAAAAAGATAAAATCATCCAAGCAAAAGAAAAGTTTCTTGAATTGAAGGAACAGCACGAAAAGACAATCAATAGCAGAGAAAGAAAAATTCAGGACAGAGAATACCAATTTAAACAAAGAGAAAATAGCTTGAAAAAAAGAGCTGACGAATTAAAAAGTAGAGATAACGAGCTCATTCAAATAGAAGAAAAATTAAAAGGACAGATAGAAGGTGTTCGAAAAAAAGAAGAGGAATTAATTGATAATCAAAGAAAACAAACAGAAATTCTGGAGAAAGTAAGTGGATTTAATGCCGAACAAGCCAAGGAGCAGTTAATGAAATCATTAGAACAAGAGGCCAAGACTAAATCCATGTCAATTCTAAAGGAAATAAAAGATGAAGCCCTACTTAATGCAAATAGAGAAGCTAAAAAAATACTAATCCAAACCATACAAAGAGTAGCAGCTGAACAAACTATAGAAAATGCCGTTTCTGTTTTTAATATTGAAAGTGATGATTTAAAAGGAAGAATTATTGGAAGAGAAGGGAGAAACATTAGAGCCATTGAAGCTGCAACTGGAGTTGAAATTATCGTTGATGACACTCCTGAGGCTATTATTCTATCCTGTTTTGATCCAGTGAGACGTGAAATTGCCAGATTATCTTTGCACCAGCTAGTTACCGATGGAAGAATCCACCCAGCAAGAATTGAAGAAGTAGTCTCAAAAACTGAAAAATCAATCCATGATGAAATAATTGAAGTAGGTAAAAGAACATGCATTGATTTGGGTATACATGGTTTACACCCTGAATTAATGAAAATGGTTGGCAGAATGAAATTTCGCTCATCCTATGGGCAAAATTTATTACAACACTCTAGAGAAGTAGCGAATCTTTGTGCTACCATGGCTTCTGAACTTGGGTTAAATCCAAAAGCGGCAAAGCGCGCAGGACTTTTACATGATATTGGGAAAGTTCCAGAAGATGAACCCGAACTACCACATGCCATACTAGGAATGAAGTTAGCTGAAAAGTATGGTGAAAAAAAAGATATTTGTAATGCTATAGGGGCTCATCACGATGAAATTGAAATGACTACCATGATTTCTCCAATAGTTCAAATTTGTGATGCGGTTTCCGGTGCTAGACCAGGGGCAAGACGGGAAATGGTAGAAGCCTATATTCAACGAATAAAAGAGTTGGAAAATACAGCCTTATCATTTGATGGTGTCACTAAAGCCTATGCCATACAGGCAGGACGTGAGTTGCGCGTTTTTGTAGAAAGTGAGAAAGTTGGTGATAAAAGAGCTGATGAATTGGCATTTGAAATTTCTGAAAAAATTGAAAGCGAAATGACTTATCCAGGGCAAGTTAAAATTACAGTAATAAGAGAAAAAAGAGCTGTTTCCTATGCAAAATGATATACAAAAGTTAAAAAATAAGCATGTTTTAGTAACAGGTGGTGCAGGTTTCATTGGCAGTAATCTATGTCATTATTTGGTATCTAATGATGTTAAAGTAACATGCTTAGACAACCTTATTACAGGAAAACTAGATAATGTAAAGGATTTAATAGATCTAGATGGATTTACCTTTTTAGAAGGAGATATCACCAATATTGAAGATTGCAATAAAGCGTGTGAAAAGGTAGATGTCATTTTACATCAAGCAGCACTTGGATCTGTTCCAAGATCCATTGAAAACCCAATTAACACCAACAATGTCAATGTTAATGGATTTGTTAATATGCTTTGGGCAGCAAAAGCCAATAATATTAAAAGAATAATTTACGCTGCCAGTTCATCTACTTATGGAGATTCAAAAGCTTTACCCAAGGTAGAAGAGAACATTGGCTCTCCTCTATCTCCTTATGCCGTCACAAAGTATGTAAACGAACTTTATGCCGATGTTTTTGCTTCTTTGTATGGTTTAGAGTTAATAGGACTACGTTATTTCAATGTGTTTGGCCGAAAACAAGATCCTGACGGAGCGTATGCAGCAGCTATTCCAAAGTTTATAAAGGCTTTTGTAAACCATGAGTCTCCCATTATACATGGTGATGGATCTCAAAGCAGAGATTTTACTTACATAGACAATGTTTTACAAGCTAATATTTTAGCGGCAACAACTACCCATCTTGATGCTGTAAATCAAGTATACAATGTAGCTTGCGGAGAACAATCTATTCTCATAGATTTAGTGAAACACATTAGAAAATTATTATCCGATTTTGACGCTGAAATTGAAAACATTCCCATTCAATTTGGTCCAGAAAGAATTGGAGATATTAAACACTCATTAGCTTCGGTCCATAAAATTGAAAGGTTATTGAATTACAAAGCTTCACATAATGTCCATACCGGTATGGACGAAGCTATTTCATGGTATTGGGAGTACTTTAAAAGTAATTCGGGAAAGATTTAAAATAGCTTGAGTAAAATTCTTAGCGCATTGCCTTTTTTAAAATAAGAATTAAAATTTAGTGCAATCACAACAAAAACAATTTGTTAGCATTATAATGTATAAGATCTTATTTTAGAAAAATGAAAAAAAAAGAATCAAAATCATTTTTGGTACACGTAACCACTCTTTTTACGGGTTCTTTTTTTGCACAACTCATTTCATTCGCTGCACTCATTATTCTACAGCGATTTTTTTACACCCCTGAAGATTATGCTCCATTTAGACTCTTTTTTGAATTTACAGCCGTTTTTAGCAGCGTGGGTGCACTCAGACTGGAGAGCGGTTTAGTATTAGAAAGAGAAGATCATAATGCCATTACTTTATTGAGAATATGTATCAAAATTTGTGTATTAATTTCCATAATTGGAGGTATTGTTTTTACCAGTTACTTCCTTAATGAAATCGAAGTTTTCAATCATCAGTATGCCCTTATAATCATAATGCCTTTCGCTATTTTCGTTAACGGAATAATACAAGTTGCTCAATCCTGGTTTACAAGAAACAGCTCCTATTTTACAATAAGTAAATCAAAAGTGATTCAAAGTTCTACAGCTAGTTTTTTCCAACTATCTGGTGGGTTTTTAGGATGGTCATTTATTGGGTTAATCTTTGGTCGATTTTTAGGAATAATAAGTGGTTTAGTCAAATATGCTATCTCTTTTTACAAAAACTCTAAATGGATAAAACGAGATAAATTATTGGAAAAAAAGCTCGTCCAAAAACATCAAAAATTCATTTGGTTTACCACACCTGGTATTTTTCTAGGTAACTCCATCAATCTAATTATTCTTATCCTCTTTACGCGATTTTATGGAGATATATTCACCGGACTAACCGCAGCATCACTTCAATATTTAGGACTTGCAATTATGCTATTTTCTTCTTCCTTTGCTCAAGTGTACTATAATGAAATTTCAAAAATGGAGGATATTTCCAGTATTAAAAAAACACATACCTACTGGGTTAAAAGGTTACTTACTGTTAGTCTATTGGGAATATTCATCTTATGGATTGTCCCCAATAATTGGGTGACTTTTATTCTAGGGGAAGAGTGGGAAAACCTAATGGAAATAATGAAGGTCATTAGTCCATGGATGGCCATGATGTTCATTGCATCATCCCTTTCCTTCATCTTTATTCGTCTTGATAAACAAAAAGAAATTTTCTTTTTTGATATTTTTCACTTAGTACTAATCTTAATTAGCCTATTAACCACACATTACGTAGTAAATGATAAATGGATAACGCTTTATTTCGTGACTGCGGCACAATTTTTATTTTACGTTTTATCGGTATTGATTGGATATTTTTTCCTTAATAGAACCATTAAAAAAACTAATCCTGGTTAGGCAAAAATATTTCTGCCATCATACATCTTGCACTACCTCCACCCAATGTTTCTATGGTATCAATAGGTGAATGCAAAATCTGTGCATATTGCTGAATTTGATTAATTTGATTTTTGTTCAAAGAATGATAAGCGGTAGATGACATGACTAAAAATAGATCTCCATTTGAATTTTGGACTTCTAACATGTTTCCAGCAAAATTTTTCATTTGATCAAATGTGATTTCAATGATTGTCTTCTCTGTTTCTTTTAGTTTATCTATTACCTTTTGTCTTTCATTTTGATCTAGGATGGATTCAAGACAAATGACAGCAAATGAGCTAGCTAAACACATCATTACATTGGTATGGTAAATCAAAGGACTCAAGTTTGAAGAGCTATGGTAACTTTTAAAACTAATTACATCATAATTTATTTTCTTGGCGTATTCTGATAATAGCTTTTCAGACGTTCTTTTTGAAATAGAAGCATAGATAAAACCATTTACCCGATCTAAAATCATACTTCCCGTACCTTCTAGAAACAAATCCTCTTTTTCCCCTAGAGTGAAATCAATGATATTTGAAATTCGTAAGTGATGCTTTTCTTTAATGGTATCAAATATTTCCAATTTTCGTTCTAATCTTCTGTTCATTGCATTCATTGGATACAAATAAACATCGCCATTTTGATGCGTTGAAAACCAGTTGTTTGGAAAAACTGCATCAGGGGTTTCGGTTCCATTGTCATGATCAACAACAATAACTTCAACACCATTTTTTTGAAGCATAGAAACCATGCAATCAAATTCATGAACTGCTTTGTTTTTTATTTGAGTAGCTGTTTGAGACTGGTCAGCCATTTGAAAATGATTATTAACGGCCGTTTCTTCATTGAATCTAAATGCAGAGGGTTTAACCATTAAAATTGTATTCGTGCTTTGCATATTATTCTCTTAAAAGCGGCAATGTGGAACACCTAAATAAACCACCCATTTTGGATATCTCATTGTATGCCACCTTCTCAACGGTAAATCCGTTTTTTTCTAACCAATCATTTAAACGAATGAATCTAGGATCTGAAATGATAACATTCTTACTTATGGAAAAAACATTGGTATACATGTTACTCATCTCTTTTGAAGTAACTAACAAGACATTTTCTTCTCCGAACAACTTAATAAGTTCATTTACATCCTCTTTGTTCCTAAATCCGTTGGGAGAAATGATGGCTTTATCTTCACCGATAGGCTGAAAACAACAATCCAAATGCAAAGAATTATCTTCTGGAATATGATCAGATTTGTTCAATTCAAAAGCAAAAAACTGGAGATGAGAAAATGTCTCTTTCAAAAAATTAAAACCATTATAATTGGTTCTTGCCACTTGGAATTTTTGACAATCCTCTTCATTAGAAACACCCACAAATACATGGTTATTATGAATGATTACGTCCCCTCCCTCTGCAAAAGCATCTTTGGGTAACTTTATCAGTTGTTTGGGACTGATTTTATCAGTGATAGACCTTATGGCTGGCACTTCTTCTTTTCTATCCTCAATCACGTTGGCCACTACAAATTTATCTCCTATTACAAAACCAATGTCACGTGCAAATACCTGATTTAAACCCATTATGTTTTCAGGTCTGTAAACGGCTACCTCGTATTTATGAAAAACCTGAAGCAAGTCATTCATTTCTTTGGTAATATCTTTTTGTA
>JAYPLD010000062.1:0-11471 GCA_038129265.1 Crocinitomicaceae bacterium | reverse complement strand
AAATAGCTTAGAAAATCTTCAAACCCTCTAAAAATGTAACTTACTTCAGAAATTGAAATCTGAAAATCACTTTTGGTGTCCTTAGGCTGGTGATATTCAATTATAGTAGATTCACCTTGAACTAATTGTGTGTGAGTTATGGGATTTACCGTGTTTCTAGAAGAAGTGAATTTACCTACGATTTGATTTTTGTTTTGGTTATATAAAAACAATTCTCCCCCTTCCGGAATGTAAAGAGTTGAATAATGAAAGTTCAATGCTGCTGCACCAGGAGAAGTTACTTTTAAAAACCATGATTTGGAACCATCAGGGTAGTGAACCCATGTTCCAGCATTTTCAGCATTTAAATGGACGCTTTTTAATATACCTACACAATATTTTGATTTATTAGTGTTAACTGCTGCTTGAATTTCAGATGCAGACGGTGCTGGTATTTGGGACTCTTGGATTTGAATATTAGTCCTGTGGGTAAATGAGTAAGGCTTACCTCCTTCAGAAATTTGAGAAAATGAAGTTAAGGTGTAAAAAAAGAAAAATAATGATAACGTTTTTCTAAGCATAGTATAAGAAAATTTAGTGGTGCAAAAGTAGTTTATTTAAGCCTATTATCATAATTTTACTACTAAAGAAAAACCTTCTTTTTATGAAGAGAATACTACTAGTTGAAGACGAAGAACACCTTCATTCGGCCATTAAATTGAATTTAGAATTAGAAGGATATCACGTAAGTTCCATATTTAACGGAAAACATGCATTACAAAAGTTCAACGAAAGTAGATTTGATTTAATTATTCTTGATGTGATGCTCCCAACTATAAATGGATTTGATATTTGTCAGTCCATTCGTCTGGAAAACGATCACATACCAATTATGTTTTTGACAGCTAAATCTTCAAATGAAGATATTGTAACGGGGCTTAAAATGGCTGATGACTACCTTACAAAGCCATTTAACTTAAATGAATTACTGCTCAGAGTTAACAACTTGATTAAAAGAAATAATCAAGTTCAAAACAAATTGAATCAATTTGTAATAGGTGAATTTACAATTGATTTTAATTCATTTGTTGTAAATGATTCAATAGGAACACCTGTAGAGCTCACCCACAAGCAAATTAAGTTGCTCAAACTATTTGTAGAAAAGCCTAATGAGGTAGTAAGTAGACAAGAAATTTTAGAAAAAATATGGGGTTTTGATGTTTATCCTTCATCGAGAACCATTGACAATTTTATTCTTACGTTTAGGAAAATTTTCGAAAAGGATGTAGAATCATCTACCTATTTTAAATCAATTAGAGGGGTAGGGTATAAATTCACACCAGATTAACAAAATGAACAGAACTTACTTGTTTCATTGTGAAAAATAGGGGTGTTAGGACTAATTATCTCTTCCAAAATAAGCTGAATTTCCTTTTCAAATAGTTGAATATGCGTATTGTTTATTTTTAAATCATTTTGGAATTTTAAATCCAACACAGGGGAGATAGTGTTACTTAGTGCAATGATATTGGCGTATACATCATTATACTCTTTTTCAGTGCTCAAAAAAAGCATGGCATAAAATAGAAGTTGTAAAGCTTTATGTTTTGTTTTAATGCTTTCTAGGGTTGAAATAGAAAGATCAGATTTTGTTACATATCCTGTCTTATAATCAATTAATCTCAAACCATTTGAAGTACTATCAATTCGATCTATTTTCCCCTTAAAACAACATTCCAAAATTTCATCATGGAGATGAAACTTTTTTGTAGTCGAAAACTCTTTTTCAGCATATAAAACTTCATATGATCCAGTCGTATTTAAATGGTAAATTTCCTTCTCTAAATAATTAAGAATGTATTGCTTAGATTGGTAAAAGTTAATTTTGTTTTTACCTTTTATATGTCGGTTATCAGGAAATAATTTTTTAAACTGAATTAATAAACATTCCTCTAATTCGTTCTTCATTTTATATATAGCCTCTTTATCTATTTGCTTATATGAAAGAAAAAGTTGCTCCAGCGTATTGTGAACGGCAGTACCCCATTCGCTGGATTCAATAAATTCATTAGGTTTTTGATTCTCTTTTATTTTCAATACGTATTTAAAATGAAAATCGAGATTACAGGTCAAGTAGGTATTAATAGCAGAACTAGATATTCCAGCCTTCATCCAATTCTTTAATATGATTATGTCTTCTTTTTGTTTTGAAGGGAATTCCAACACCGGATTTAGCATTTGAGCAGATTGATATGAATTGAATTTTACATTTTTTTGATTTACAAATTCAGATTGAATCTGATGAATATATCTACTGGGTTCATTTGATGTTATTCCAGTGTTCTTTGAGCTTAGGTATAATAAATGTATGTTTTTAGGATAATGAATAGCTCTGTAAAAGTAGTATGCAAATAATGCATCTTTTTCATAGTTAGAAGGTATCCTAAATTTTCTTTTAAGCTCCTTTGGAATATTGGTTTCCAGCATCTTTTTACCGGGAATATATTCTTCATTAAAGTTGGTGAAAATGATAGTCTCACTATCAACTATTCTTGTTTCCAGTAAACCAATTAATTGTACACCTTTATCTTGGTCACCAATAACAGAAATTCTTTTTTTGGATAACTGATCAAATAAAAGACTTATCTTTTCTTTCAAGTTCAATTCAATTTTACCTTCTTTTATTTTTTGAATTAAATGCTCTAATTCACTTAAAATAATAGAAACTACATCATTTTCAGTTTGGATTTTAATGGCATATTTTTGAATTTCATCTAGTAAAATTCTGAGAAAATTTAATTCATTTTCGTTTTTAGATTCTCTAAATGAAGAAATGGCATGCATTAAATCGTTAATAGATGGAAAATGAGCTACTATTTTGTCGCTGGATAATTCAAAATCTAATATGGACTTAAGTTTTTTTTGAAACGAGAGATGATCTTTTTTTGTAATTAAGCTAAAACTCACTAATTCAGAAATCCAATCATATGTAAATTTATTTGATCTTCCCTGAGAAAGTAAAGAATCACACAAAAACTTGAATATCTTATAAGATTCAAACTGGTCTATTGGAAATCCAGAAGAAAAGTTGATTTCATTATTTTTCGCAAGTCCATTATATAGATAGGGGCTAAATTGTTCATCCATATTTACTATAGTAACGTCCTTATCATTTTTTTTAAGTATTTTATCTACAACATGAATTTGTTGCTGTAAAGAGTCTACTTCGTAGGTGCTTATAATTTTTTCTGTTGAAAATAGATCATGTCTAGGTTTATTATGATATTTATTTGTTTGTCTACGATAAAAATGCCCAGCTTCATGATCCTTATTTTTAACAAAGAATTCTTGAGTATCGACTAATATCTTACTTCCTAAATTTGATTTGCAAATGGAATTTATGATAATTTCCTCCTTTGCAGATAATGCGTTAAGGCCTATAAAGTAGGTTTTTCCAATGTTAGAAAATATCTTTTCTTCTAAATGAGAAACATGATTACATATCATAGCATATGTACCTTGATTCTTTTTTAAAAGGGTATTTCGAAACTTATTATAAATTATTTCTAAAAGACTGATCCTAGAAAAATAATTTTTCTCCTTTTGATTTTCATTTGTTTTAAATCCCCAATTATTTAATTCACTAAAACTGTTAAGATCTTGAAAAAATTCTTTTTTGTTAATGACGTAATTATCAATGGCGTTGAGGTCATTTAGTAGCTGCTTCAGATCATAAATATTGGTGTTAAATTGAACTTTTTTATCTACCTCTTGCAAAACTTTTACTAGTGTCAAATAAGTATCTAAGGAATCAATTTTTTTTAAATCTGATAGAGATACTATAAAGTCATTAATGGTTGCTATTTCAGGAAGTATACACGATCCATTAATCTTTTGAATTAGAGATTTTTTGATAAGACTTATTGATCTTGATGATGGTAATACAAGTCTAACCTTATGTAGTTGATCAAGAGGTGATTCATCCAAAATAGTGGCAGCAACTTGATCAGCAAATTTTATCATGTCTAAATGTAAAAGAAATTTATTTGATGATCTCCCAGGTATGATCAGCTAATAACTTTACCGTACTTATAAATATATGCGGACTGCCTTTTTTCCCCCATTCATTGGGTCCAACCATAAGTAATTTAAATGACCCATCTTCTGCTTCATAAAGATGATACGTGTGAGAAATGAGTGGCTCGAACCTCATCTCAGCATTGTATATCATGTGAGATACATCGATTCTTTCTTTTAGTTTTTTGGCTTGTTCAGCTAACAAAGCCATTTGATCTTTAATTTGCTTTAATTGAATATCCGTCTGATGCTCCATGGCAGAAAGCGCCTTATTTTTAATTACACCTTCCTTAGTTGGAATAACCGGAAAGCTACCTCTATGATGGCCATAGGTTAATGAGTTTGGATTATCAGAAACATTATCCTTGTCAATGGGATTAGATGTGTTTTTCTTTTGGTTCAAAATCTAAAATGGATTTGAGAATTTAGGATTATGTATAAAAGCAGAATCGGATAGTGTTAATAAAAATGCTTTAAGTTGACTTCTTTCCGTGGGATTTAATTGGACACCACCTTGGGAGGCAAACTCTATAAGTGGATCTAAATTTGGAGAGTTTGAATGAATTTCTGTACTATAAAAACCAATTACTTGATCGATGGTATTGAATCTACCATCATGCATATAAGGGGCACTATATTCAATATTTCTAATGGAAGGCACTTTAAATTTAAAATTATCAGCTTCCAAACCAGTTACAATACCTCTTCCGCTATCTATCGGAAATTCGTCAAGTCCATTGTTTTTATATGATAAATCGGTTCCTAAAATGCCTCCATGACAGTGAAAACAATCGCCACCAGTTAGGCTGTTAAAAGAAGAAAATCCAGCGTTTTCATCGGGTGTAAAATTGGCTTCATATCTTAATACTTTATCGTATTTTGAATTACCAGAAATCATTGTTCTTAAAAATTGGGCTATGGCTTTTGCAGCATGCGTTGAGTCCGGCTCTAGGGTTCCAAAAGCATTGTAAAATAGCTCTCGATATAGATTGTCATATCTTATTTTACTTATAAAATCTCTCCATGTATTGTCCATTTCAGTGCTATCCATAACAGGGAGTAATATCTGTTCTTCTAAGGAATGAACGGCACCATCCCACAGAAATTCGTCCACCCAAGCAAGATTCTGAAGTACCATTGTATTTCTTTTACCTAAATCGCCATTTACTCCTGTGCTAAATGGCATATTATCGGAAAAAGCGTATTGAGGTGCATGACATGAGGCACATGAAATAGTATTATTCCGACTCATTCTAGTATCCCAAAATAAATGTCTACCTAATTCAATACCTTCTACCGTAAGCGGGTTTTCCATTGGTATTTCAACAGGAGGAAAATGTGAAGGTATATCTAATTCATAAGGGGTTGGGCCTTCTCTCATTTCTATTTCCTTTTCTTTTAAACAAGATCCAAGAGTGATTACAATCATTAAAAAGGACAATATAGTGTACTTATTAATCAATGAGGTTGAATTAAATTGGAACAATTACTAGAAATGGATTGTGCTAATGTAAAATTATCCATAGTGTGAGTAAAGTTGTCTTGAGCCATGTCGATCCCACTAATCGCCTCGTGCCAGTCTATATCAAATTCAACTACAAATTCTCTGTTATTATTAACAGAAGCTGAAAAGTTAATCAAATTTGAATACGAGGTAAGTCCATCATTTCCAATATGATAAACAAAAGATTCACCGGATTCAAAAACGTTATTTTTATTTTTATCGACATAACCTTCTAAAACAATAAATAAATAACTCCAATATTGTGGGTCAATTCCCATTTGCCAATGCATACTAGGTGTTTGGTAGCTAAGCGGATTACTACTTTCATAGGTTGCTGGGTCAATATGATTTGTAATCGAATCTACACCAATTAAACACTGAAATTCATTAATTGTTGTGTCATAGGTTATCCCTACATCGTATCTTGATATTAAAGGGTTTATTAGTGCATAACTTTGATTGATAAAACGATTTTCTCCGTTAAAACTGTAACTAGTTTTTCCAGCATATATAGCAGCTCTAGTAAATTGAATTAGTGTGCCGGAGTCGTCTTGAAAATTTATCAAATAGGAAAATGAATTAGTATCATATTTATGATTAATAAGCCATATTAAGTTGTAGGCAGAGTTAGTGTCATATTCACATGTGGAGTCATTATAATTTGCTGTAGAATTGTAATTGGAGGCTAAGGGATCTGTACACCCTGGTTTTTTACAGCTCTCCAATCCTATGGCTATGGTTAGGACAAAGTAAACAATAAGGTATGGGAATTTATAATTCAATTTTACTATTTTCAGGGTTAAAATTAGAACAAAAATAAATTATTAATCTAATTGTTTAATTAAACACTATGGTACTTAGGTGGTTGCTATTTGTATTATTCATTTGTTGTTTGTTGGTATACAGTTCGAGTGCTATTAAAACTGTATTCAAAAATCCCTGGATTTATTACATTTTTGTATTTTTTAATCTGATAGTAATTGGAAATTTCATTCTCCAGATTGTATTATTTAGGGAAAAAGGCATGATGTCTCCCTATTTCACGTATTCCTTTGGTCTTTTCATTATGATCATGGCATTTCAATTTCTTGTTATCTCTTTTTTATTTTTAGAAGACTTGGTAAGGTTGCCTCAATGGATATACCATTTATTTACTAAAGGTTTTAAAAGCTCATTTGAATACTCACCGCAACGTAGGGAATTCATTTCAAAGCTTGCTTTACTTATAGCAAGTATCCCTGTAGGTGCATTGTTCCTAGGTATGTTAAGGGGAAAGTATAATTACAGAGTGATTAAACACAAATTATCATTTGATAATTTACCTTCTTCATTTGATGGATTTAAAATTGTTCATATTTCTGATTTTCATTGCGGTAGTTTTGATAATGAAGAAAAAGTAAAATATGGTATTAAAATGATTAATGATCAAAGACCTGACCTGATACTATTTTCTGGAGATATGGTAAATAACATAGCCAAAGAAATTTTACCTTGGAAGGATATTATTAGCTCATTAAATGCACCTTTTGGGAAATTCGCAGTATTGGGAAATCATGATTATGGTGACTATATACCTTGGGAAAGTGAAGCCAAGAAAAAAGAAAATATGAATGATTTACTTTTGTACTTGAACGAAATGGGTTTTCAAGTTTTGCTTAATGAAGCTAAACCGTTAATAAAAGATAAAGACGAAATTGCTTTAATTGGAGTTGAAAATTGGGGTGCTGGAGGTTTTAAAAAGAATGGTGATTTTGATAAAGCTTCATCCAATGTAAAAGAATCGATGTTCAAAATATTACTTTCACATGATCCATCTCATTGGCAACAAAAAATTATTGAGCATCCAACCCATGTTGATCTTACGCTTTCAGGACATACTCATGGAATGCAGTTTGGTATTGAAATACCAGGTTGGATTAAGTGGAGCCCAGTTAAATATAGATATAAATATTGGGCAGGAATTTACAAAGAGAAAAATCAATTCATCAATGTTAATAGAGGCTTTGGGTTTCTAGCATACCCTGGACGCGTTGGTATTTATCCAGAAATATCTTTATTAGAATTACATGCTCAAAAATCAGCCTAATTGAAGCAGTTAAAAGTTTATAGATCTTCTGCAGGTTCTGGAAAAACGTTTACTCTTGTTAAACATTACTTAACCATACTTCTTAAATCAGAGTCTCCTTATACTTTTAAAGAGATTTTAGCTATAACCTTTACAAATAAGGCTGCTCAGGAAATGAAGGATCGCATCTTACATGAGCTACAGTTGATGATTAATGATGTGGATTCAAGTGATATGTTGCCATTAATTTCAAGAGACACCTCCATTCATGTTGAATCACTAAGATTAAAATGTAAATCTATCTACAGTAAAATCATTCATAATTATAGTGATTTTAATGTGATGACTATTGATCGTTTTACAAATACAATTATAAATGCATTTTCTAAAGAATTAGATCTTCTCCCTTCATACGATATCATACTAGACGAAAAAGAATTTTTAAGTGATGCTGTCTCCCAATTCATTAACGAATCTTCAGATGATAAGACATTTTTACAATTGGTTTATGATATCATTGATGATTCCATAAAACAAGGATTAAAAACGGATATTGAAAAACAATTAAATCAACTCGAGAAAATTCTGGTACTTAATCAGCAAAAAATAAAATATTATGATCAGGAATTTCTTAGAAATATTAGAAGAGGCCTCTCTGTAAAAATGATTGAATTGAATGATGTAATTATTAATCAACTAGATCATATAAATCAAGCCATTTCAAACCATCATATTTTAGAAAACTGGTCCCCTTACAACAGACTTTCAAAACTTATTAAATTGAAAGAAAACCTTGTTGAAGTGGATATTGATTTCATTATTCAATATACAAGCTGGGTTGATGAAAATAAATTATTCAAGAAAAGTCTTTCTAAAAAAGAACAAGTTTCGGCAAATAATTTCCTCAAAATAGCTGAACCTTTCATTCATAATCTTCTCTGTGATTTAAAAATATATGTCAAGTATCGAGAGTTAACCAAGCTATTCGTTCCATTTCTTATGGTTAATTCACTTTACGCCAAATTAAAAGAATTAAAAACAGAACAAAATATCATTTTAATATCTGATTTCAATGTACTGATAAGTGATATATTAAAGAATGAACCAGCTGGATTTATATTCGAAAGAATAGGTAGCAGGTTTAATCATGTCCTAGTAGATGAATTTCAGGATACTTCTATGCTACAATGGCATAATCTTGTCCCGATGATTCATGAGTCTATTTCAAATGGTGGATCAAATTTAATAGTTGGAGATGCTAAACAAGCTATTTATAGGTGGAGAGAAGGTGATGCTCAACAATTTATGAACTTGCCAAAATTACCTAGTTTAGATAACAGAGCTGAATACGAACCCTTGTTAGAATTTGGATTTGAACTAGGATACTTAGATACAAATTGGAGATCTACATCATCAGTTATAAATTTTAATAATACCATATTCAGCGAAGTTTCAACCCTTTTTGGCATAGATGATGTAAAAAATGTATTCCATCGAACTAAACAATTTACACATCGAAAAGAAAAAGGATCAGTTGATATTAACTTTAATGATATTCCTCTTAAAGATTATTTAGAAAGCTGCATAAAAAGTATAATTGATGTAGGATATTCATTCTCAGATATTACTATTTTAATTAGATCTAGTAAAGATGGTCTAGAAATTGCAAATGCACTTAATCGACTTGATCTTCCTTATGTCTCTGAGGATAGTATTTATTTGTTTTACAGCACACAATTTAAATTATTGTACCATGGTTTAAGCTATTTTGAATTCAGAAGTAAAGATGATCTTAAATTATTTCATCATCATTTATGTGTGCTAAAAGGGGGAGTTGACTTAAATTCCGAGTCAATTTTAAATATTGATTTTAACTATTATAATAGTTTAAGAGATTACCACAAGCTTGAATTTATTTTATCTGTTTTGAACCTGACCAAAAAAGATGCATTTATCGATTGCTTTAATGATCAGTTTTTCCAACTTGTGGTTTCAAAAAAATATTCTATTCATAGATTTTTAGATATTATTTGGGACGAATCCAAAAAAATTAGTGTTGATAATAATGATAATAATGCCATTCAAATTCTTACGATTCATAAATCAAAGGGTTTAGAATTTCCTGTAGTTATTATGCCTAAAGGAATCTGGTCTACAAAATCAAATTTAAATCAGCCATTTATATGGGTAGATGGGGTTCAGGTTGATCAAAACGAATTTGATTATTTCATTGCCAAAATGAATAAGAAATTATTGACGGCATTAGACATGAAGAGTCTTTATGATAAAGAAGAGCAAATGAGTATTTTGGATGATCTAAACCTATATTATGTTGCATTTACTAGAGCAGTAGATCATTTATTTATCCATTTTTCTGGTAAGTCAAAAAAAAGGGGTGTTTCAGATTTACTTATAAATACGATAAAACAACAAGAGTGTTTTAATGAAAACAAATCAAGATTTTTTGATGGAGTGCTCGAAAAATATGAAAACGAAATAAAAACAACTATAAAACAACCCTATGACTTAGGTGATGTTAGTTATTCCACTTTTAAAGTGAATTATACGTTAGCTAATGAGAAAACTTTAAATTTTGGCAGTATTTTTCATCAAATAATCAGTAAGGTCTTCACGGACTTTACGGTAGGATTTAATTTCGCCTTAGAATTAAAAGAACACTCTACAATAACTCCTGAAGACTATTTTAAATGTTGTACTTACTTAGAGGAATTAAGTAGTTCTAAAGAATTGTCATTTGTATTTGATGATTATGATACTTTATATACAGAAAAAGAAATTTTAAATAGTAAAGGAGAAATTCTGCGCATTGATCGGATGTTCTATGATAAAAATTGTTGGTGGATCATCGATTATAAAACAGCTAATAAAACACCTTCAGATATTGAACAGATAGAGACCTATATTGATGTTTTAAAAGAAATGGGGTATAAAAAAGTTAAAGGGTTGATAATTTATTTACCTCAATTAGAACTTATTCATGTTTAATAAGGTTAGGATAGTCAGTGATGATGGCATCTACACCAATTTTAATCAATTCATTACTCATTTCAATTTCATTCACAGTCCAAGCATATACCTTAATATTTTCTTTATGTGACTTATGAATGAATTTAGGCGTGATAATCTTATAATTGAGTCCAAAGGCATATGGTGTGAAGTGAAGAGATTCTTTAAGTTTTGAAAAACACTTAAAGGGGTTATATTCCAATAGCACATATTTTTCTTTTGGCATTAACGTATAAAGTTCGTTTAATATTTCTGGGTCAAATGACATGTATATGTAATTTAACTTCAGTGGACTGTTTTTTACATGACTATAAATGATATCAGCATATTCTTTTGGTTTCGGATAGTATTCGGTGACTAGTGAGGGTTCTGATTTAATTTCAAATAGAACAATGCCTTCGTATCCAATGAGTTCTTTTTCAACTTCCTTTAGAAGAGGTTTTGATTCCATTACCTTTTCTTGATTTGGAAATTTTTTATAGAACTTGCTACCGCAGTCAATTAGTTTTATTTCATCGGTAGACATTTCGTATAGGTTTGTTTTAGTAAAACCTATTCCCTTATTTACTGGTTGGCAATAAGTGGTATCTATGTAAGGCTCATGTGAAATTATGATCTCCTTATCCTTGTTAACGATAATATCCCACTCAATTCCATCTGCACCATATGCAATGGCCTTTTTAAATCCTTCAATCGTATTTTCTGGATAAGTACCTCTGGCTCCCCTATGTCCAATGAATTTAGTTTGCTGTTGAGAAATTGTTTCCATTGTCATAAGAATTAATACAATAGGAAAGATTATTCTCATTTAAATAAATA
>JAYPLD010000061.1:1566-11753 GCA_038129265.1 Crocinitomicaceae bacterium | reverse complement strand
TGGTTTTGATTCTTTAGCAGCGAGGGCTGGATCAAATACAGTACAATTTCTGGATAACTCTACGTGGCATTACGCTGATGCACTGAATTATGATGATGAGATTGGACCCAATGGCCTCTGGAGTGAAAATAGCGTAGTTTTGGGGACTTTTGCAAATGCAGGTAATTTCAATGGGAAAGGGGACAAATACATGGGTTTTCGAATACCAAAAAATGGAAACTACCATTATGGTTGGATTAAATTAAATTGTAGTCAACATAATGATACGTTGACCATTTATGAATTTGGATATCACAAAACGGTAAATAGAAAGATCAAAGCTGGACAACACAATGGCGCTGACCAATGATGGCTATTGGAGGTATCTAAATACAATATTCTTCTTAACCTTACTGGAAATGCTCCGATGCACAGGACATTGATGTGCTGCACGTTCTAGAATTATTTTGGTTTTTTCATCAAAATCGGAATCAAAATGGATTACTATATCTATTTGATCAATCATTCTAGGATTTGAACGCATGGTTTTCTTAACAGATGCGGTTGTTCCTTTAAGTTCAATACCTTTTTTCCTAGCAGCTATAGCCATGATGGTTAAAATGCAACTTCCCAAAGCAGTACAAAGTAAATCAGTAGGGGAAAAAGATTCTCCTAATCCTTCATTGTCTTTGGGAGCATCGGTGTGGATCATTTCAGCTGAATCAACGTGTAAAGCTGAGGTTCTCAAATTACCACTGTAAGTGATTTCATATGTATTCATAAGCTAAAAATACGAAAGCGGATTAACCTAAATCAAACTATTTCAATACTAACATGGAATTGTACCAAATTTGAGTAGTTTTAGTAAACACAAAAAAACAAGAGAGAAATACAACAATAAATTATAAATGGTATTAAGAACAATCATTTTTTTACTCATCAATTTTGCGGGTTTATTTATAGGTGGACTGTTTACGGGTGAAGGAGTACCCTCTGATTGGTATCAAAATTTAAACAAGGCTCCGTGGACTCCTCCGGGATGGGTATTTGGATTTGCTTGGACAACCATCATGATTTGTTTCTCTTTATTTTTAAGTGTACTGTGGAAAAAAATAGCTTCAATCCAATTTACAACCCTGTATTCCATTCTATTAATATTAAATGTGTCTTGGAATCCCTTATTTTTTTACTTCAGATGGATTTTCATTGCCTTAATTGTTATAGCCTTTTTAACATATTTGATAGGTTACACCGCTAACAAATACAAGGGTGAAATGAGATATTATAACCTACTTTTGTTACCCTATTTTATATGGTTAATTATTGCCACTTCACTTAACGTTTATATTGTAATTTATAACTAATATCTAATCATCTTCATGTTGATAAATTATGTTAAGTTTTCATTTCATTTTCGATGTAAGTGTAATTTAGAGGAGTGAAAAATTCATTCTTACTTTTTTTTTCCTTTTCATTCATTTTCATTTGCGCACAACGTGAAATTAATTGCGATCTTATTACATCACCTATTAACCTTGATGGCACATTTGAAGAAGAGGTATGGAAAAATGTAGATTGGGAAACTGGTTTCACTCAAATGAGACCCTTTCCTGGAAAAAATGCATCTCAAAAAACTGAGATTGGTATGCTTCATGACAAAGAAGCGCTTTACATCGGCATTAAATGCTATGATCATCCAGACTCCTTATCTCGTGTACTTTCTATAAGGGACGACTTTAATCCAAATTTAGATATGGTTGGGGTTTTTATAGATACCTATAACGATAGACAAAATGGATTTTTCTTTGGTATTACTAGTCGAGGTGTTCAGCTGGATGCAAAGATCTTTGATCAGGATTTTAACGACTTATTTAATTTAGTATGGAATAGTAAAGTAAATATTAATGAAAAGGGATGGTTTGCAGAGTTAAAAATTCCTTATTCAGCATTACGATTCCCCAAAACAGAAATACAAAACTGGAACATTAATTTTGCAAGACAAATTAGTCGTTTTCGAGAAGAATCAACTTGGCAGCCTGTAAATCCAGACTTAGAAAATTATTTGTTAGAGAGTGGAAAAGTTAAGGGGATAGAAAACATAACGCCTCCCTTGAGGTTGGCTTTTATACCCTTTTTATCAAGTTACTACAGTTTTTCAAAAAATGAAGAATTATTAGCAAACTACAATGGAGGAATGGATATCAAATATGGAATTAATGAAGCACTCACTCTGGATGTGACATTATTGCCTGATTTTGGTCAAGTGGTTTTTGACAAGCAAGTCCTAAATATCAGCCCTTTTGAGATTCAATTTAATGAGAATAGACAGTTTTTCACTGAAGGAACAGAACTATTTACTAAATCAGGAATATTCTACAGCAGAAGAATTGGCGTTCAAACATCTCCTAAGGTATATCAAAATCAAATTCAAGAAAATGAAGAATTAGTAGAAGTTCCCTCTTCTGTCCCATTATTAAATGCAAGTAAAATATCTGGTCGACTTAAAAATGGTCTTGGTATTGGAGTATTTAATGGCATTACAGCAGAACAACAAACTCAAGTCATCAATGAGATTGATAACTACGAAAGAACCATTACTATAAGCCCGTTAAGTAATTACAATGTGATGGTACTTGATCAAAATTTAAAAAACAACAGCTTTGTTACGTTCACTAACACCAATGTATGGAGAGCAGGCAGTTTCTATGATGCCAATGTCTCTGCGTTCAAAACAAAGCTCAACACTCCTTCAAATGATTATTTTATTGATTTGGACTTAAAAGTTTCTAGTGTAATAGATAACCAAACTGACTTAGGACACTCATGGGGTTTTGAGACTGGAAAACAGCGAGGAAACTTCACCTTTGGTTTAAATTATTATGAGGAGTCAGACACCTATGACCCTAATGACTTAGGTTTTTTAATGGCAAACAATGAAAGGTCTACTCGACTAGAAGTTGGTTATAGAAACTTTAATCCTAAGATTTTAAATCTAAATAAGTTTTTCTCCAATTTTTCCATTTCAAATCAAAGACTTTATGCTCCAAATCGGTACGGAGGCACCTATTGGAGAGGAAACTTGACTATGGTTAGCAACCAATTCAATGCTATGGGATTAAGATTTAATGGTACCATTGGGGAAGTCAATGATTTTTTTGAGCCTAGAGTATGGAATGAAAAGTTCATACGACCAGTTTGGACTAGTTCAAGAGCTTGGATTTCTACCAATTATCAAAAACCATTTGCAATTGATTTAGGACTAAGATATACCGATGTAAAAAGAAATGACTGGTGGGAATGGGGATATGATACCGAATTGAGATTTAGGTTAAGTAATCAACTTAATTTAATACATGAATGGAATCAAAATTTACAATACAATAGTGAAGGATATGCTGTTAGTTTTGGCACACCCGCAGAAGAATTTGAAGGAATATTATTCGGAAATAGAGACAGACTAACCACCACACAATCTCTTGGAATTGAATATACAGCTACCAATAGAATGGGACTTACATTCCAACTAAGACATTACAATGCAAAAATTATTTATAATGACTTTGCTCAATTGTTAGATAATGGCAGATTATCCTATTTAGATCATTACACAGGATTGGATACAGATGGAAACTCTGCTTACGATATTAATTACAATGCGTTTACTATTGACATGTTAGTCCGATGGGTATACCTTCCTGGAAGTGAATTAAACTTCGTATGGAAAAACTCCATATTTACTAGTGATAAAATGGTATTTGATGATTATTGGAATACACTAAATAATACATTACAAAATGGCCCCATGAATACCCTATCTTTAAAAATCATATACTGGCTAGATTACCAATACTTAAAAAAGAAAAAGATAATTGAATAGATTCATTTTAATCATATTGACATTTGCTTGTCATTTCATTATTGGACAGCAACAGCAAAATAGAGTGTTGTTTTTTGATGGGATACAACGGGAATTCATCATATATATACCTGCTACCTACAACGCTACCATTCCAACTCCTTTACTTTTTAACTTTCACGGTGGTGGGGGTACAGCTTCTGGGTTTTTGAATGGTGAAAATGATATGCGTCCCATAGCAGATACTGCCAATTTTATAGCGGTTTACCCACAAGCGGCAGTAGATCCTATTGACGGAAGTAATGCTTGGCTTCACAAAACACCTACTAATCACAATGATGTGAATTTTATAGAAGCCATTATTGATACGTTAATTACAGAGTTTAATGTAAACAATGATCGTGTTTATGCTTGTGGATATTCTGAAGGAGGAATTTTTTCCTATGAATTAGGTTGTAGATTGAATAATAGAATTGCGGCATTTGGTTCAGTTTCAGGAAGTATGCTTACAGAATCATACAGATTATCCAATAATTTTGGCTCTTGTTCTCCAACTCATCCAACTGCCGTATTACTAATTCCTGGAACAAACGATGGAAATTTTCATGCTATGTACAATGGATTTCAGCCCTATTATCTTTCTGTTAATGAAATCACCACTTATTGGTCAACACACAATAATACAGACACTAACCCAACAGTCAGTATGTTGCCTAATCTGAATACTATGGATGGAAGCACCGTAGAAAGTCGTATTTGGGAGAACGGTGACCAATGTGTTTCTATCAAGGAATTAAAGGTTATTAATGGGGGTCACGATTGGCCAGGCAGTTTTGGAAATATGGATATTAACGCCAGTCAAGAAATTTGGAAATTTGTATCAAAATTTGATGTAAATGGACTTATAGATTGTGGTGCCGTAGAAACTAATATTTTAATCTCTAAGCCTGTAAAAATATATCCAAACCCCACTACTTCAATAATTAATATTGAAAATCATACTGGTGAAATCCAATTTCTTGAGATTTTCAATATTCATGGCGCAAAATTAAGTAGTGCAAAATTAGCTCACACTGTTAATACTATTTCTCTAGATCAATATGACCAACAAGTTCTATTCATTAAAATAATGAATAAATTATATAAGATCGTTCTAATATAAATCATCAACTTACTCATTTCTTAATCTAGGTCAACTGACAATTATTTCAAAAAAACAAATTTTGTGTAATTAATTAAAATATACCCCAAATGAAAAAAATTAAAGTTTCGATTTTAGCCGCAGTTCTATTGCTTACTTGTAATGTTATTGCACAAGACTACACTGTTAATACAGAAAAATCAAAAATCCATTGGATAGGAAAAAAAGTAACCGGAGAACATGATGGTTTTATACAACTAAAACAAGGTCAATTTTCAGTAATAGATGATCAAATCAAAAAAGGTCAATTTACCATAGACATGAATTCCATGACTTGTACGGATATTGAAGACGCTAAATACAATCAAAAATTAATCGGACATCTTAAATCAGCTGATTTCTTTGGTGTAGAACAATTTCCAACAGCTAAACTTGTGTTAACCAAAAGCTCCAAATTTAAAAATAACCAGTGTGTAGTTCAGGGAGATTTAACCATAAAAAACAAAACCGATGTAGTTAAATTTTTAGTGAAGAGGGATGGACAAACTTTTAAGGCAACTATAGAAGTTGATCGATCTAAATATGATGTCAGATATGGGTCAAGTTCCTTTTTTGATAATTTAGGTGACAAGGTTATTTATGATGTTTTTGAATTGGATGTTGAATTAACACTAAACTAAATTTTAAATCATGAGTGAAAAACCTGAAATAGCAGGAAAAAGTCCTGTGATGATAGACTTAAATAAAGGTGAAAATTACGCATGGTGTTCATGTGGTATGTCTACGAATCAACCATGGTGTAACGGCTCTCATAAAGAAACCAGCTTTAACCCGTTAATCTTTTCATCTGAAGAAAGTAAAAAGAGTGCGATTTGTACGTGTAAACACACCAAAAACCCTCCATACTGTGATGGATCTCACATGAATCTATAATATATTTTTTACAAATTTTAAAATTCATTACTTAGATTTGTTAGCATCTGATGATGTCTTCGAAAGTACCTACTAGATTTAGAAATAAGAAATCTGTTCTTTTTAAGAAGAGATCTATCATTGAGCATGCTGGAAACCGATCTAATAGAGTTTATTATGTAATTAAAGGGCTGCTTAGAAGCTATCATCTTGACGACAAGGGCAAAATTCATACATTTATGTTTGCTCCAGAAGATTGGATAATTGGAGATGTAGAATCCATTGCCTTGGGAAATCAAAACTCATTATATATAGATTGTCTAGAAGATTCTGAGGTGATCGTTAGTCAAGAGATAAACCCGGATAGTAACCCAACTATTTTAGAAGAAAAAAACAACAAGTTACTAAGACGCGTTGGCATGTTGCAACAAAGGGTAATTATGCTTATGTCATATACGGCTCGTGAACGGTATGAATTCTTTTTAAAAACTTATCCTACATTACCGAACAGAGTTTCACAAAAAATGATTGCTAGTTATCTTGGTATTACACCGGAGGCATTAAGCAAAATAAGACGTGAAATGGTCAGTAACTGATATCCAATACCGTGTTTAAAAAGTTCGTTCACCTTCAAGCAATACTTATATTTCTATTAATCAATTTACATTCCATTTCACAAGAAAGCAACTATCTCCTAAATGGAAGAGTAATAGATGAAAAAATGGGGTTCCCTATACCCTATGCAACGGTTAAAGAAATCATAGAAGATTCCAATACTGTCTTAAACATTACGGTTACAAATGAAGATGGATTTTTTGAATTAAAAACCACATCAAAAAACCCCTTAATTATAGTTGAATTCTTAGGCTACGAAAAAACCAGTTTAGAAAACGTATCTATTCCAAATTACAAACTGAATCTAGGAACTATTCGGCTAAAAGAAGCTGCCCAACAATTAGATGAGTTTGAAGTAGAAATTGAAAAATCAACTGTGGAGTTTAAACTGGACAAAAGAGTATTCAATGTAGGTAAAGACATCAGTTCAACTGGAGTTAGTGCCTTAGAAGTGTTAAATAATGTACCATCGGTAAATGTAAATATCGAAGGTCAAATTAGCCTGAGAGGAGCCAATGGTGTTCAAGTGCTCATAAACGGCAAACCCTCCGTACTGGCTAGTGAGCAAGGTAAAGGATTAGGAACCATTACGGCTGATATGATTGAAAAAATTGAAGTAATTACCAATCCATCGGCAAAATATGAAGCAGAAGGGTCTGCAGGAATTATCAATATTGTTCTTAAAAAAGATGAACGAAGAGGATTAAACGGATCCATGTCTTTGAACACTGGAACACCTCATAATCATAGTACTGGGGTAAGCTTAAATAAGAGAACCGAAAAGTTTAATCTGTTTACACAATTAGGCATTGGGTATAGGTCATTACCTAGAATAAAGAACAGTAGAAATGAAAATTTCAATTCATTAATTAACCTGGAAAGTTCCGGAATAGAATACCGTAATGAATTGTATTATAATTTGATTCTCGGGGCGGATTATTATATCAATAAAAATAGCTTAATCACGTTGAGTGGAAGTTATGCCCTTGAAATTGAGGATCAACCATCCAGTTTCCTTTTTGAGATGGATTCAAACGAAATAGAAATTGGCAGATGGGAAAGAAATGAAAATACGGTTGCTATAAATCCAAAATATCAATATGATCTCCAGTATGCCAATGAAATTAAGGGTAACGAAGATCACACCTTGCTGGCTAGCGCAACCGGTAATTTTTTTGGAAAAGATCAAGCCTCTTTATTTGAAATTGAAAACACAGAAGGAAATATCTTCAACCCAAAGCAAGAAACAGAGACCAATTTTAACGAGGAAAAACACACATTTAAAGTAGATTACAGTAATCCCATTTTAGAAAATATAACCATTGAAAGTGGTATTCAATATGTGTGGCAAAATGTTAATAATAATTATGCTGTACGTAATTTCACTAATAGTAATTGGGTGATTGATAGCGGATTGACGAATCAATTTGAATATCAACAAAATGTATTTGGTATTTATACCACTGGTGCAATTGAAAAAAACAATACGGGTTTAAAATTAGGACTCCGATTAGAGAACACGTTACTTAATACAAGACTTATTACTACCAACGAATTAAACAACCGAAATTTTAACAACTTATTCCCTTCGCTTCACTTTTCATACAACCCAAAAAAATCACTGGGCTTTCAGTTAGGTTACTCTAAAAGAATTTATAGACCTAGATTATGGGACTTAAATCCATTTTTTAACATTAGGGACAACTATAACATTAGAACAGGAAATCCGAATTTGTTACCAGAATTTACAGATTCGTACGAAATATCCACTGTAATCACTACAGACAACACCTCTTTTAACTTTAGTATTTACACCAGAATTACAGAAGATGTGATTGAAAGAATTTCCACATTTGAAAATAACGTCAATACCTATATTCCATATAATATTGGCGTTAAGGAAGCAACTGGTTTAGAATGTAATACCAAATTAAATATGAGCAAAAAAATTACATTACTTGGAGATTTCAATTACTTTCAGTTCAAGAGATCAGGTGAATTTGAACAACAAATTATAAATTTCTCCGCCCATCAATGGTATACAAAATGGACTTCAAAATTTAAATTGGGATCTAATACCGATGTTGAAATGAGTGGTCAATATGAATCAGGATATCAAACCGTACAGGGAGATATCAAAGCCCAATGGTATGCTAATATTGGAATGAGACAAAAATTGCTTGATGGCCGAGCCATATTAAGCTTTAGTGTAAGAGATATTTTTGCTTCAAGAATCTGGATAAATGAAATTATTCAAAACGATTTCTCTCTGTATAGCAGAAGTTTAAGAGGAAGATTTATTACGGTAGGGTTCAGCTATGGATTTGGCAAGGGTGAAGCCATGGAATACAGCGGAGCAAGAAGATATTTTTAAACAAAAAAGCAGGCCCATCGACCTGCTTTAGTTTAGAAAGGAGTTTTAAGATAAACAACCCTGGAGGATCGCCTGCCTATAAAACTCCATAATACTTTCTGAATTAGACATTTGACACCTCCTTTCTATATTAAATTAAACATAAGTTATTGTCATAACCACGAACGCTAATAAAATTATTAAGATAACGTTCATTTCATTTTCTTGTTTAACTTTTTAGTATTTTAGCTTAATGAATTTATTCAGATACATATGCATACTGACATTTTTTTCACTATCCTGCTCTAAAGCGATTATTTGCGAAATTCCAAAAGAAGTAGATTGTGAAAAGTGGGATGGATATCATAAGTTCATCTATGATCCAATAATAATCGATGAAGAATGTAATTGCATCGTAGCTGGAAAGGTAAAATACTTGCTTAATTGCGAAACAAAAGCCTTAGTTTACTATGGAAGCGGAGAATGCGACAATACAGCTTTAAAGATAAGTTGTAAAGATGGTAACTGCTTTGACCAAAATGGGAACCCCTACCAAGTTCAAGAGTTCACCATAGATTGTAATGGCAACTCTATTCAAAATGGAGAGGTAAATGCCAATGAGCTAGATGATTTATTTGACCCCACAACTGGACCACAACCATAATTTTTTTCGTTGAAATGAATTGCTTTAAGCTATTTTATCTAATTGCGATATCTTCATCCATTGCCTGTGGTAAAGTAAATAAAGACTGTAATCAAAATAACTATCCTAATGCACCTACTCAATTATGGTATGTTTCCCATCTAGGTTCTCAGGAAGAATCACATGGACATTTCATCTTGTCATGCCAAGATGGAGGATTTATTCAAGTTGGTGAAACGGGATTCTTACCTAATTCAGCTAAACTATTGGTTGTTAAAACTGATGGAAATGGCAATTTATCGTGGAAAAAAGAATTTCATGAAAATGGTCATAATCTTGGAAATTCAATACTGGAAGATCATGATGGGTATATCATATGTGGAGAAATCAATGAAAATAGTGCTTTGATAAAACTGAATAAAACAGATGGAGATGTGATTTTCAATACTAATATTGACAATGGAGGGTTAGATGCATTTGAACACATAACAAAAACAGAAAACGGATTTCTAGCTGTTGGGTATAACCAGGCCTATGACGTTACCAATACTTTCTACACTGAAGGGACCGGCTATGCCACGTTTTTAGACTCCAATGGACAAAAATTAAGTGGCATTGACTTAAGTAACTATATTTCCCATGCCTACCGAATTTACCCCCAAAACAATCACTATTTTATTGCTGGGTT
>JAYPLD010000061.1:0-1466 GCA_038129265.1 Crocinitomicaceae bacterium | reverse complement strand
TTTTTAGCTTTAGCCATACTACAACTGTCATTAGCTCAACAAATCAATGGCACATGGAACGGAAAGCTTAATGTCCAAGGACAAGAAATACCACTCGTCTTTCACTTTGTAGAAAATAAAAAAGAAATCAAAGGCACCATGGATAGCCCCTCTCAAGGTGCTTCCGGAATTCCTATTGAGAAAATTACATTTAAAAAAAATGAATTATCTCTTTCCATGATGGGAGGAAGTATTGAATATAGAGGGGAACTAGATAACAAGATGATTGAAGGATTATTTAAGCAAAGTGGAATGGAGTTTAATTTAAATTTAACAAAAGGAGAAATGAAAAAACCAGGAAATACCAAATTACCAAGTACAGATGAAGAATTGAAAGCACTTGCTGCTAAAGAAAAGGGCAAATACACCTATGCAGTTGATGACTATTTTGCTAAGCCAAAATCATCTTCATTTCAATTATCTCCTAATGGTACTTTCATGAGCTACAGAGAAAAGGATGAAAATCTTAAAAACCATGTGTACGTTAAAAACATTAATTCAGGAGAAATTAAACGAGTGATTGAAGAGAAAGAGGAACTAATAAGAGGGTATGGTTGGGCTAATGATAGCAGATTGGTATATGTCATGGATAAGGGAGGTAATGAAGATTATCATTTATTTGCGGTGGATATTGATGGTAAAAATCAAAAAGAATTAACTCCTTACAAAGGGGTTAAAGTAAATATTCTTGAAATGCTGAAAGAAGATAAAAATCACATGATTATTTCTATGAATAAAAATAATGCAGAAGTTTTTGACCCATATAAAATCAACATCAAGAATGGGGAAATTGAGCAGCTTTATGAAAACAAAGACATTACTAATCCCATAGCCAATTATGTTTTTGATAAAGATGGAAACCTTAGGGGTTATGCCAAATTGAAAGATGGAATGAATTATGAAATCTATTACCAAAAATCAAATGGAAAATTTGAAGTGATCTTAGAAACAAACTGGGACGATTCCTTCTACATTTCTAATTTTAATTATGCTTCAACCAATAAAAATGAAGCTTATGTAGTATCCAATTTAAACAGTGATAAAACCGAGGTGTACCGATACGATTTGGAAAAAAATGAAGTCATTGAAAAGCTATTCGGTCACGAGAAATACGATGCAAATGGAGTTGCCATATCAAGAAACAGAAATTGGGAACTGGACTATTTTAGCTATGAAGGTGAAAAATATCACATTATCCCGATTAGTGATTATTATAAGAAATTACATGCCAGATTAAAAGAAGAGTTTCCAAATCATGAATTTTATGTTTCAGATAAAACAGATGATGAATCACAATATCTCATATACGTTACCAGTGATAGATTATATGGAAAATATTATGCCTATGATGTTCAAAAAGATGAGATAAAGCTCCTTTTTGATTTAATGCCTCAACTCAAGGAAGAGGATATGGCTGAAATGCGTCC
>JAYPLD010000060.1:1759-11848 GCA_038129265.1 Crocinitomicaceae bacterium | reverse complement strand
ACATTATTTACATTTTATCGTTTAAACAAAATCTGGTATAATTTATGTTGTTTATTTAATATTCATCATATTTGTTACTCGTTTAAGATTTTGACAAAACTACTTCGTAAAATAGCACTCCTTCTAGTGTTTTCATTGGCCTTACATTTCTTTTACAGCCAAGATCAACCTATGCTCGTATTCACAGGTAAAGTAACAGATGTGTCTGGTAAAAAATTAGATGGAGTTGAAGTGGTCGTCAAGCAAGATAATAAACCCTTTGAAACCAAGACTACAGGTTCTAACGGAAAATATGATATTATTGAAGCTCCATTTGGTCACATCTATACGTTGGTGTTTAAAAAGGATGGAATGGTTTCTAAAACACTAGTTCTTGACACTAAAAAAGGATATTTTGAAGAAGATGTAGAACCTAGAACGTTTATTGAACCCAGTATAAGCTTAATTAATCGTGATGATGAGGTAGATTATGATATTATTGAAAACCAACCAGTAGGAAAGGCCAGGATAGATCCACAATCTGGAAAGTTGGATTGGGACTATGCTTTTTCAGGACAGCGTAAAAGTGAGATAGATCGTTATTTAAAGCAATTAGAACAGGCGGCCAGACAGAAAGAGGCACAATTTAAGAAAATGGTCAATGAAGGAAATGCAGCCTACAATAAGGAGGATTATGAGCTGGCCATCCTCAAATACGAAGAAGCTATCTCCATAAAAGCAGACGAAACCATATCAGCTAAAATTGCTTCTGCCAAAAAGAATTTAGCGCTTAAACAATCCCAGAAAGAGCAACAAAACCAATATGATGCCCTTATCAACAAGGGGAACGATGCACTTTCTTCTAATAATTTTGATGGAGCTACCGGTTTTTATACTCAAGCTAAAGATCTCCTTCCTGGAAACCAAATTGCTTATGATAAGTTGAGAGAAGTTGAACAAAAAAAGCAAGATTTGGCAGACGCAGAAATCAATGCTCAGTTTAAGGCCAAAATGGATCTAGCTAATGCTGCTTTTGAGAAAAAAGAATGGGAAAATGCAAAAAACATATATAAAGAAGCTTCATCAATAAAGCCAAATGACCGTAGTCCTAAAGATAGAATAATTGAAATTGATAATCTGTTGTCTAAGATGAAATCCGATGATGAAGATTACGCAAAATTTACTTCAAAAGGAGATCAATTATTAGCTGAAAAGAATTTTGATGATGCCATCTCAAATTACCAAAAAGCTTCTAATATTAAACCTGAAGAAGTTTATCCTAAGGAGCAAATTGAAAAGGCAAAGCAAGAAAAGCAACAGGCAGAAGACCAAGCAGAATTGGATAGGCAGTATGCTAACTTAGTCAAAACAGCAGATCATCAATTAAAAAATTTAAGTTATGAAAACGCTAAAACAACGTATAATGAAGCCTTAAAGCTAAAGCCTGATGAGCAATATCCAAAAGATCAGATAGCTGCAATCGATCAAAAATTACAAGATATTCAAGCAGAAAATGATCGATTAAATAAACAACAGAAAGATTATGACGACCAAATAGTTATTGCAGATAAACTATTTAATGAAGAAAAATGGCAAGAATCTACAGAGGCTTACAAAAAAGCACAAGAAATCAAACCGGATGAAGTTTATCCCAAACAACGGATAGATGATATCAATATGAAATTGCAACACCTAGCAGCAGTGGAGAATGAAAAAAGAAAACGGTATGATGAAAGCATTCAAAAAGGGGATGCTGCATTTTCTGAGAATAATTGGAAGTTAGCCAAACAATACTATTCCGATGCACTTTCTGTTTTTGATACTGAAAAATACCCTTTAGATCAAATTACTTTAATAGAAACCAAACTACAAGAAGAAGAACAAGCCAAACTAGCTGAAAATCAGAAAAACCAACAATTTGATGCTTTTCTCCAAGAAGGAGATTTACTTCTTGAAGAACAAAACTTTTTAAGTGCTAAATCTAAATATTTAGAAGCAAAGGCTCTTTTCCCCGATAGATCGATCGTAGATCAAAAACTACAGCACTTGAACACACTTTATGATCAGTATTTGAGTAAGCAAAGAAAGGATAGTGTGTACAATGCATTGATTACCGCAGCTGACGGCTTATTTACCGCCAAAGACTGGTCTAATGCCGAAAAAAAGTATCATGATGCTTTAGAAATAAAACCACTAGAAGACTATCCTAAAAATCAGTTGGAATTGATTGCAAATAGCTTAAAAGATGAAGCTCAGCAATCCATAAAAAGTCAATATGATGAATTAATTAAAAAGGGTGATGATAATTTAAGTCAAAAATCATACAAAGAGGCTCTAGATTATTTTGATCAAGCTAATGAAATACTTCCAAATGAATCTTATCCGTTAGATAAAATAAGAGAGATTAAACGAATTCTTTCTGACGAAGAGGAGAAAGAAAACAATTACAAGATGCTAATTAACCAAGGAGATAATCAGTTTGAGTCTGAAAATTGGGATAAAGCACTTGTTTCCTATGAATCTGCTAAAGCCATTTTTGATAGAGATTATCCTAATAACCAAATTACCAAAATAAATACCAAATTAGCTGAACTAAGAGACCAACAAGGAAAAGATGCTCAGAATAGGACTTCATATGACAATTTGATAAAAGAAGCAGATCAGTTGTTTTTGGAAGAAAAGTATCAAGAGTCAAAAGATAAATTTAATGAAGCATTGTCCTTATTTAAAGATGAGTATTACCCAAAAAAGAAAATCTTTGAAATAGATGCCAAGTTAAAAGACCTTAATCTAGAAAAGGAAACAGTAGAAAAATATAACCAACTCATTACCAATGCAGACCAATTAAGAGATAATAAAAAATGGGTTGAGGCCAAAAAGATTTACGGTAATGCATTTAATTTAATGCCTGAGAAAGAATATCCTCAAGAGCAAATTAATTTCATTAATGAACAAATGAAATTAGAGACACAACAAGAATTCCAAGTGCAATATGATAAGCTTATTAAAGCAGCTGATGATCAATTTAATACCAAGGAATATAATAAAGCAAAAGAGCTTTACACGAGGGCAAAAAACATGAATACGGAGGACAATTATCCTTCACAAAAGATTACGGAAATTGATCAAATTTTACTTGAAATGGCAAGTAATAAGTTAGACGAGGAACGATTCAAGGCTAATAAAGAAAAGTATGATCAGCTAATATCTAAAGCAAACGGATTAAGAGATGCGGAACAGTGGGAGAAATCAAAAGAGCTTTATATCCAAGCCAATAAAGTGCTTCCCAGTGAAACATTTCCTCAAGAACAAATTACATTCATCAATCAAAAAATGAAGGAATCTGCTGCTGGTGAAATTGAAAAGCAGTACAATAAAGTAATTGATATGGCCGATAAACTTTTTCAAGATGAAAAATATGAAAAGTCATTGAATTTGTACAGAAGAGCTCAGTCTCTTAAGCCTGATGATGCTTATCCACCAGAGCAAATCAAAAAGGTAGAGGAAGCTAAAATGATTGCATTTAACAAGGAAAAAAGACAGCAAGAGTTTGGTTTACTTATTAAGGAGGGTAAAAGAGCATTTGAAATAGGAAATTACCGATTAGCTTTAAGGAAATTTAATGAATCCTTAAAAATCAATAAAGAAGCTAAATTTCCGATTCAGAAAATAAAAGAAATCAATGACATTTTAGATAAGCAAAAGTCAAATAACAAAAAGAATGATGACGTAGCTGTAAACCCAGGTGATTTCAGAACATTATATGGCGAAGAAGTCACTGGAAAGTATAGTGAAGATCAAATAGACGCACTGATGTTACAAGGCCATATAGATGATAAAGATGATCTAACACTTGATGCTGAACTTCAAAAAGATCAACGAGATAACTTCTCCGTTAAAAATAGAGAACAACAAAATGAACTTACATTTCTACAGAACCAACAAGTACAATCTATACTGACTAAAATTGATAGAAGCTTTGACAACAGTGATGACCCCAGATGGAAAATTATCCCACAAGTAGAGCAATATAAAGATCAAAGATCATTTTATGCTAATGAAACTTCCTCTTTCAGCGCTGATAAAACATATAGAACAGATGAAAGTTTCAATAGACTTCAAACCAACGATGCAAACCTAAGTTTAATAAGAGATGAAAATATTTCTTTACAAAATTCTTCATTTGTCAATTATATGGACGAAAAATTAGTCCTTGATAGAGATATGATACAAAGGGGTAATTCCATAACATACGATAACTCCTTATCCAAGGAAATGATATATACGGATTTTGATCTGGCTAATTTAAACAGACGTTCAAATCAAGATCAATTAATTGATGCCTTAGAAAATTTCAAAGGAAGTAATGCGTTAATGTATGAAACAAATAATGCTCATTTTGAAAATACTACCTATTCAAATTATGATAATACGGAGGCCGTAATCACTAAATATGTAGAAAATTTTTCTCTTTCCGATGATAAACGTATTCAGCAAACTCTACCTGCATTTGTAAATTATAAAGATGATTATCTAACCACCTCTGCTATCGCAGCCAATGAGGGAGTAGATGTAACGTATGCTCAGTATGATGGTACTCAACAATTAAAGACTGCCCTAAACAACTTTGCATTGAATGCCGATATTCCAAGGGAGGAAAATGCATTTAATGTGGACCATTATTTGGATAAAGAGTCACAAAAACTTTCAGTCTGGGGTGATAAGAGTCAAGACAAAGTATACAACATGCATTTGGTTCATGAAATGATAGATGACGAACAAGAAAATCAGTTTGCTAATAAAGAGTCGTTAAGAAACATTAATGTTTCAGAATTGGATAATTATAACGATAGAATGATGATGCAAAAAAGTGATTTAGCTGATTACGATAAGAAAGGAGATTACATGAATTCACAACGCTTAGATGAAATGAAATCTAAAACAGCTTTGTCAAATACGGATATCAATACTCAAAAATTAGCTTTAGAATACCCAGAAGGGATAACTGAAAAAATGTTTCAGAGAACCAATTCTAGAGGAGATATCATAGAAGTTACTATTTTGAGAATAGTTGTCAGAGGAAATAAGGGCGATGAGTATAAAAAAGTGAAATCAAAATGGGGGGTAAGCTTTTTCAAAAACGGTGGTATTACCACTGAATATATCTGGGATACTGAAACAAATTAATTGGTTTTTAATGACCAATTAAATAGAACCCTTTCATTTTCATCTTATCCAAAAAGAATTATCTCATTAGTTCCTTCACAAACTGAACTCCTTTTTCATCTTGGTTTAGATAAAGAAGTTGTAGGTGTTACCAAATTTTGTATTTATCCAACAGATTGGAAAACAAGAAAAACCATTGTTGGTGGAACCAAAAACATAAAGATTGATCTAATTAAAGAACTAAATCCAGATTTAATTATTGCAAACAAAGAAGAAAACGATGAAGATTCATTAAGAAAACTAATGCCTATTTTTCCTGTTTGGATCAGTGACATTAAAAGGTTGGAAGATGCCTTTCAAATGATTTTATCAGTAGGGAAAATCACAAATACCGAATCAACGTCATTTACTTGGACGGAAAAAATTAAGAAGCAATTTAAGATATTGTCTCTACTACCAAAACAACCCCGAAGAGTGGCCTATTTAATATGGAATAACCCATTAATGTCGGTTAATCAAGATACTTTCATTCACTCGCTGCTGGAATTAAACCAATGGGATAACTGTTTTAAAGATAAACTTAATCGATATCCCGAAATAAGAGAAGAAGAATTAGTAGACTCCAATCCTGAAATGGTGTTTTTATCTTCAGAACCATTTCCATTTAAGGATAAGCATATAGATCGTTTTAAGCAGCTTTTACCTGAATCACGAGTAGTTTTAGTAAATGGAGAATATTTTAGTTGGTATGGCTCTAGATTAGTTGATTCACCAGCTTATTTCAGTTCATTACACAAATCCTTATTGCCGAACTAATTTTTCACGTTGAACAATTACACCTCCTTTGCTTATAGTTAAAACGTAAGCGCCAATTGTAAGGCTAGAGATATTAAAGGTAAGACGATTTGGACCTTCATTTACAAAGTCATCATATAGTGTAGTGATCAGCTTTCCATCTAAATTCCACAGTTGAATAAGTAAGGTCGCACTTTCATTCGTAGTGAAATCATAATTGATCAGTTCAATTCCTGGGTTTGGAAAAAGTTTTCCATCTCTAAATTCAGGTTCTAGAAATAAATGGGGAAGGGGCTCTCTACAAGTATCTGAAACAGAGACACGGCTTATCCAACTTCCATTCATAGATATCTTTCCATACATCCCTGAAAGCCATGTTTTGCAAGGTTCATTATAACTGCGCTGTATTCCGGAATAATCGCCCCATCTGTCTACATTCCCGTTTAATCGATCAATAGCCCTATCTCCGGTTACTAATTTTTGCATAGAACGGTATGTTTTGTCATTATCCATGTAAACACATGCTAATCCATTGGTGTCAACAGGTGAAGTGAAATCAAAACCAATGACACATTCGTGTTCATTTGGGTTGATAGCAGTAGAAGCGATGTTTGGATATCCAAAATCAATAATAGAATCGGATAGAATGTGACTCTCTACATATGGGTTTTCACTGTAGTTATAGATTATACCATGGTAAATACCGCAATTTCCGGTAGTGGTATCCATGGAGTGATGTACGTATTGGATCCAATCTTTATCAATTATGCCCCCTAATACTCTTGAATCATTTGTCGATAATTCTTTGCCATTATATTGTCTTCCATTTGGGCTCAAAAAATAAGAGTCATCAAGAGTTACTCTTTTCATGGACAAAGATGCGGAATCAGATGAGTGTGTATTTTCTATATGTATAAGATAAAGTGTATCGCTTTCTAAGGAGAAATTTTTATTACTTAGGAAATATTGATGATCAGATTGAAGCTCTCTCGCACCTCTAACGGGGTGTATATTTCTGATGTAAATGGAATCATCCTTAAGGTCAGACCATAAATTAAAATCTAAGGTGTCATTACCTTGATAACCTTGAGTTTTATCTATTTGCCAAATTAAAGATTGATAAAACCCTTCTTGCCAACTGACATTGTGTTGCAAGAGATTTCCAGTAATAAATAACTCATCATTGGTTAAAGATATAGCGGGATAGTCTGTCCAATGATTTGTGCCTAATGCATCACCAGTTAACATATATACATTCCAATCATCTAAAGGGTTATTGGTAGATGAAAAGGCCACACATATATGGTTGTTTATAGGGTTATTTCCCACAAGAAAAACTAGGATAAATCTATCTTCATTGGGATCATAAATAAATTTAGGATCGTATTTTTTTACAAATAACAGTTGGTTAAATGAAAATGTCAGCGAATTAAGAGTAGCTCTCTTTAAAATACTGTCGTTATTTTGGTCATAAATAAGGTAAGATGAATTAATTCCAGCTATCATTAAGCCATCATTAGAAATAGCAAGAGTGTTGTCATTGGGTACTTTGTTGTTGTAATAATTCCCTTCAAATCCGTAGTCCATATTTAGTGCCACACTAGAACTCTTTTTTTGAGTTTTTGAGTGCGTAACCTCTTGTCTCTCATAACGAATCTGATTGATTTCTTTTTGTTGTTGAAGAAAATCATGATACCCATTCCCACCTGGTTTAGTAAGTTCAAGATGTTGTACTTGAACCATCCAATTATCCTCAAATTGGTTTACATTAACTGTACGATGTTGAGTGGTGTAAGACTTGGTTAAGGTTTGAGCCGTTAGGGAACTACTTTGGAAGCAGAAAGCACAAACTATTTTAACAGTTAAAGAAAAATTCTTCATGGTATAAATGTATAAATCAAAAAGAATACAGAAAAACCAATTAGATAAAATATACCCATATAAGAAAGGGCTTTCAACCATGGTGATGGTTTGAAATCATCATCAATTTTTTTCGTAACTAAGTAATGGTTGAAGATAGCTATTACTGGTGCTACCAAGAATGAAATGATGGTGGCTAAATTCACTAAAATGCTAAAATCACCTCTAAAACTGAAAATTTCAATGAGAATAAAACTTCCAATAATAAGCGTGATGACAGCCATTGGATAAGATTTATTGCTTGTTTTTGTCTTATTTCGCTCACCAAATAATTCAATTATTCGTTTGGTTGCTCTCCCATATCCATCAAATACAGCGATACAAGTACCAAACATGATGGAAAAAGTACAAGACGAAATAATGATATAACTCCAAGAACCAAATACTTGAGTGTACAATTGAATGACCTGATGAGCAAAAAGGTGTCCTTGTTTGGCAATTTCTGTATCCGTACCATAGATTAAGAACGCACCGAGGGTGACAAAACAAATGGAAAGAAATGCAGAAGTAATGTATCCAAAATTGAAATCAAATAGAGTTTCTTTCAACCTAGGGTGATAGCCAGATAGTTTGATTTTTTCAATGGTCCATAAGCTATTCCAGCTACTTAAGTCTACAGCAGTGGGCATCCACCCCATGAGTGGTATTAAAAATGCAATTGCACTAGACTCTATGCTAAAAAGTTCGAATGAGATATTCGGATTGACGGGGCCTTTGAAAATACATAGTATAAAAGCAGCGAGTGTAGAAATGAGTAGCACTATTCCAATGATCTTAATTAATCCATCTAGGATTTTAAATCGGCCGATGATGAGTAGGCTTCCGCAAACTCCAAAAACTAGGATGTTTGCAGCTGTACTATGAATACCTATCGAATCCAATTGAAATAAATTTTGTAGGAAGCCAGTGGTTACTTTCCCTACTGCTGCACAAACAAAAAACATTGAGCCTAACGTGATTAAAGTGTAGCACCACAAAGCCCAATTACCTATTTCTTTATACCCATCAATAATACTCTTTCCTGTTGCATTTGCATACCTTGACCCAAACTCGAAAAAGGGGTATTTTAACAGATTAGCTATTATGACAGCCCAAATTAAACCAAATCCAAAAAGAGAACCTGCTTTAGTACTTTGCACTAAGTGTGACACTCCTATTGCTGTACTTGCAAATAGAATGCCTGGACCTAACGTTTTGAGTATGTTTTTTTTATTAATAATGAATTTTTATTCTAAGTTAATGTTTTCAATTAATTGATCTAGTTGAATCAAAAACGAGTGAAAATCAATATCTTGAAAAAAAAATAGTTGATGTCTACCATTACGCTAAAAAACACCATTTATAAGAATAAATTATTACTTGATTTTTTAGATCATGCTACTAATCTTTCTTCATTTCATCATGGTTCCAGTTTGGATATGATAGATGATCATTTTATGATGGATAGAGACCTTCATATAGATCAGAGAAAGATTTTAGTTAATGCATTGGTAAACCAATATGATAGTATAGGTGAGGAGACACCTTCCGGGGTTTATCAACTTGAAAAAAAAGGGGTTTACAGCGTAACTACTGGACACCAGTTGTGCTTTATGGGTGGTCCACAATTTTTTATTCATAAAATAATATCTACCATCAAAAGCTGTCAACTATTAAAAGAAAAATATCCCCAAAATGATTTTATTCCTATTTTTTGGATGGCTACCGAAGATCATGACTTTCAAGAGATTAGTCACACTACCATATTTGGAAAAAAATTCTCATTAGAAGACACTATGGATTCCGTTGCAGTGGGAAGATTAAAAAGTTCGGTATTTCGGTCTTTACACGAAGAGGTTAAAGAATTTTTCAAAACAGATGAAAAATTTAACATTTTAGAAGATCTATTTGAAAAAGCTATGTCATTTGAATCTTGGTCAAAAACTACCCGTTATTGGGTTCATCATTTATTTAAAGATCATGGATTAGTGATTTTAGACGCAGATGATAAAGAACTCAAGAAATCGTTCAAAAAGATAATAGAAGCTGATATTAACGAACAATTCGTGTACAGACATGTAAAAGAGACTAATCAAAAGCTATCAGATTTGCATTATAAAGTTCAAATTGATCCTAGAGAACTGAACTTATTTTACCATGATACTTCAAAAAGAGAACGAATTAAGTTGGAAGATGACTGTTTTAAGATTGCCGAAGTGAATTATGATCAAGACAGTCTGCTAAACTTGG
>JAYPLD010000060.1:0-1659 GCA_038129265.1 Crocinitomicaceae bacterium | reverse complement strand
GGGTGACTTTAATCCTTTTTACCAACAACTTGATGAAATGGAAAAAGCATTATCAATTTTAGTTACTAAACAAGATCAATCGTTAAGAGGATCAGTTGGTTCTTCCATTAATAGCATGAAAAAGGCCTTGGCTAGTACAGAAGGAAAGTTTAAAAAAAGCATTAAAAGAAAAAATGAACAGAAGACAAATCAGCTTTTAAAGATTCAAAAACAAGTGATTCAAAATAATAGTTTAACAGAAAGAAGCGAAAGTTTTATATCTGCCTTTTTAACCTTTGAAAACTACCTTAAATTACTCCTAGATCGTGCTAATCCCGGATCAGGTGTGTTAACCCTCTTGTTGAATAAAAAATAGCTCCCTTACAATAAATGAGATTTGAAGAATATAGCTAGTAGTAATTAAAAATCCAGAAATCATAATTATATATTTCACCCAGGTTAATTCTAACCACAGTAAATAGATCCCCCCAAAAGTAATAACAGTTGAAACAAATGGCTCAATAAGAAGAAACCATTTTAAACGGGGATTGAATTCACAAAAGTAGAGGAGAAGTCCGGTGCAAAAGAAAATTAAAGAAAAGGATATGATATGTTCATGAATAATAGTGATGATTTCACGGAAAGGTTTTTTATACTTTAATTCTTGATTAAAATCAAACTCATTTTCATCTTCTGAAATATTACCATTGTAATTCTCTTCTATTCCAGTCGGAGATAAGGAAGTTGTGGTGTTAACAAATAATAATCCTGTGAAATATCCAATACTTAAGGATACTAAAAAACAAAGAATACCTACTTTTCCAGCTTTTGTAAGATGATTTAGACGATACATGATCAGCTGAATTTAAATATATCCTTCATCTTTGAGTAGTACCGCCTTTTTGGTAAGCGTTTTAATCCCGTTAACAGCAGCTCTACAAGAAATAGTAGCACCAGATATTCCTTGTATATCATCTCCAATTTTAATTTTAGATTGAGATGTTTTACCATGAAATTGCTTTAAGAATACCTTACTACAAATTTCACCACCGTATGCTTCTCGGTAGACCAATATATCTACTTTCTTTATGCTTAAGTCTTTATTTAAAATGACCATATAATCAAATGTGTCAAATTTACTTCTTTGTGAATCCAGAAATAAATACCCTTTAAATTCTTCGTTGACGGATAGTTTGTAGAGGCTTTTTGATTTCATATTAAGCCTTTTTTTTAAATCGGAGGGAAGAGGAATTGAAACTTGATTGACTTCTGATGTTCCCCATGTTTTAAAAATTGATTTTTCTAGTTTCTTTAAGCCACTTTTATTAAGCCAATGAGAAGTGTCATTGGTAAATGAACATAATATGACAACCAGGAGAAATGGTTTAAAGAAATATGTAATTGAATTTAAAACCATACGGCAACACCTGCGTTTATTTGGTGAACTTGATTTGTGTTAGACATATTGGTAAAACGTTGATAATCTAGTTTAAGAACAGCCCCATTCGCCAATTTCAGTCCGAATCCACATGTAATATCATTTCTATTGTAGGCCAAATTGCGTACTAGTTCATCATAAGTAGTGTGGTGAGTATCATAATTTTCATATCTCAGAAACAGGGTTAATTCTTGATCTAAATCTTTTTTAAATAGCCTTAAAATATCATATCCAGCTTCTAG
>JAYPLD010000059.1:0-13002 GCA_038129265.1 Crocinitomicaceae bacterium | reverse complement strand
CGTTACAAACGGTGTTAGGTTGTGATAGCATCATCACCATGGACATGACTATTAATAATTCTTACTTGGTAACAGATACATTATATGCTTGTGATAGTATTTTATGGGGTGGAGCATATTATTATACTTCTGGAACGTATTATCAAACATTACAATCCGTTGACGGGTGTGATAGCATTGTAGAAGCTTATCTTGATATAAATCAATCCATCACCCTTTATGAATTAATAGCAGGTTGTGATATGGTGAAATGGAAGAATAATCCTTATTATTCAGATACCATTCTAGTAGATACCTTATCCACTGCAACAGGTTGTGATAGCATTGAAATCATAGAAATCATGGTAAATAGTTTACCAATGGTTTATGCAGGATTGGATTTGGACTTATGCATTGGAGATACATTTACGCTAAATGCACAAGGTAACGGAGCAATGACTTGGAATAATACATACCCTAACGGTCAATCATTTACGGCCGATTCATCAATGTCTTTTGTTGTTCAACTTACAGATTCTAATGCATGTGTAAACTATGATACCTTGTTACTTAACGTTGCTCAATTAGTAGATGTGTATACGGGTCAAGATACGGCTATTTGTCAATTTGATTCCATTACGCTTAGTGGATCTGGCGCTGACTTCTACATTTGGTCTAACGCAAATGATCTATTGGCTGACGGTGTGCCGTTTGTTCCTACGGCTTCAAGTTATTATATGGTTGAAGGATTTACATTCAATGGCTGCGTCAATTCAGATTCGGTGTACATTACGGTGCATAATTTACCCAATGTGAATGCTGGTTTAGACACCTCGATATGTAATGGGGATAGCCTCTTGTTTTTAGCAACTGGGGCCGTAAATTATCAATGGAGTAGTGGTGTTTTAAATGGGAATTTTGCATTTATAGATTCTAACCAAACTGTATTTGTCACCGCTCAAGATAGTAATGGATGTGCTAATTCTGATTCTATTTCTATAGTGGTGAATGCTCTCCCCACAGTGAATGCAGGTGTAGATACTGCAATTTGTATATATGATTCTGTATATGTTCAGGCATCAGGGGCTAATCAATACACTTGGTCTAATGGTATTGCAAACGGAAGCTATTTTGTCCCAGATAGTAGCTCTAATCTCTTGGTTTCTGGTCAAGATAATAATGGATGTATTAATTTGGATACATTGCAAATCACGGTTCATATTCCTTTTGTAAATGCTGGTTTTGATCAAGAAATATGTCTAGAAGATAGTGTAGTCTTAATTGGGCAAGGATCAAACATCTCCTGGTCTAATAACGTATTAGATAGTGTATATTTCCTCCCTGATTCAACAGAGCAATATGTCATCACTGTTCAGGACACGAATGGATGTGTTAATTACGATACGGTGATCGTAACCGTATTCAATTTACCTTTAGTGGACGCGGGTGTTGATTCATTAGTCATTTGTGAGGGTGACGAACTGATGTTGGAAGGTAGTGGTGCTTCAGCTTATGCATGGAGTCAAGGTATCGTAGATGGTGGATACTTTTTGCCAACAATAGATACGACCTATTTTGTTCAAGGTGTGGATACCAACGGCTGTATCAATACCGATTCCATTTTTGTTTCCATTGCACCATTACCTACTATTGATAGTGTAAGTATAGTTGACGTACAGTATGGAAATGATGCGGCCATATTTACCAGCACAATTGGTGGTACACCACCTTATGTTTATGATTGGGATATAGACGGTTTTGGTGATTTGGATGATGGGCCAAATTTATTTTACATTAATCCTGGACAATATCAATTAAATGTCTACGATAGTTTAGGCTGTATGGACAGTACATTGGTAGATATTGCTTCTAACTTCCAGATATACATAGCAGAAGCCATAACTCCTAATAATGACGGTTTCAACGATACTTGGGTCATATTAGGATTATATAATTATCCCCAAGCAGAAATTAAAGTGTTTAATTCTTTTGGTCAAATCGTATTTGAAAACGAGGGTTATTATCAATATTGGAATGGTAAAACGAATGGAGGGCAATTATTACCTGCTTCAGATTATTATTATGTGATCTACTTAGACCCTTCTATAACTATTCCCTTATATGGAACCATTACGATAACATATTGATGAGAAAGATAACATTACATATCATTAGTTTAAGTCTACTTATGATGACTGCAATGGTTGTGTCTGCTCAACAAAATAGCGTTAGAAGCCATTATTTTATTCAAGAATACCTGCTTAACCCTGCATTTACAGGGTCTAAAAATTATAATCCTTTATATTTTAGTTACAGAAAACAATGGTCCGGTTTTGAAAACAGTCCTGAGTTCTTTTCGGCAAGTGGATACTATGTGTTGGATCATTCTAGTAATATTGCAGGTAGCATTTATAATTATGCTCAGGGAGGTGCTTTCAACCAAACCGTTGCTCAATTAAATTACTCACATGACTTTCATTTTTCACAGTGGGCTCATATTACCTTAGGTGGTGGTCTAATTATGGATCAGTTTACAGCTGATTTCACAGGAATTGATGTGTTAGATCCAAATGATCCTGCTTTATTGGCATCTAACAGAGGTAAGCTTGCCATGGATGGAGCCTTGGGTGTTAAGTACTTCTTACAGCGATTTAAATTGGGCTTGTCGGTTTCTAATTTATTTGAAAGTAGTGTTTCCAATTCAGAAAACACCCTTCAGAATAATTTAGCTAGAGAATTTCGTTTCATCACTCAATATGATTTTCTCATCGATAGTTTATTACACGTAGAACCTTTAATTGTTGCTCGATATTTACCTGGAAGTAGGATAGGTCAAATAGATTTTTCGGTATTAGCGAACTATAACGATGCATACACTTTAGGCTTAACATACCGTACAAATGCATCATTATCCTTAGTGGGTGGTATTCAGTATAAAAAATTCTATTTTCTCTACAGCCATGAGGTGAATGTGACCGGTATTGGTTCTGCTGTCGGCACAAATAATGAGATTACGGCAGGTTACCGATTTCCTTTACATCCATCAAAGATTTACGTAGACAATGACCTAGATGGTGTTATAAACAAAAAAGACTCTTGCCCTGATCAATTCGGTACTAAAAAACATGAGGGTTGTCCACTTGATGAGTGGGCATTGATGTTAAGTAGTAGACTGGATACGATTGTAGATACGTTAGTTATTGATGACTCTCTTATTTTCAAACTAGAAAAATTAGAAGGTCAAAATTTAGATTTAGTAAAGTTGTTTTTAGTGGATGAAAATGGAAATGTAATTTATCAGGCGCTCAAGACAGATCAAGGCTTTTTATTTAAATATTTACCGGATATGGGGACCTATCAATTTAGACTTGATAATTTACCAGATAGTTTGTCATTTATGGCCATGGAGTTGAATGTGAATTTTAATGATTCAACTCAAACCATATTGGCTATTCTAAATAAGAAAAATGGGTATTTTGAATTCAATTTCTTGAAAGAATACAATCAAGGACCGCCTAAGTTGTTGATGATTAATGATGATGGACAAGTCATGGCTGTTGGAGTTAAAGATGGACAAGTATTTAAGTTCAATATAATACCTGATAACACAGATAATGTGAGTTATAAATTAGTAGGAAACACGCAAACCGATACCTTAAATGAGATAGAAATCGTAATGAAAACCGCAGAAAAGGTTAAGAATTTAAAGTTAATTTATAGTCTAATAGATGACTCGTATCAAGAAGAAACGATAAGTTTTATAGAGGAAGGTGAAGTAGATGACTTGCTTTTAAAAATCGAAAATAATCAAAGTAATGCTAAAATAGTGAATGCCTTAAAGGTAATAACAGAAGATAAATCATCCATATTGAGTGAATATCAAACCACTAAGTTAACCCATTACTATACCATTCAAATTGGCGCTTATAAAACACAAATGAATGACCAAACTTATGATCAAATTAACAATGCGTTTGGGGATCAATTTCAAATTTTTCATGATCGAAATTTAGAAATGGATAAGTATGTGTTAGGAAGGTTTAAAACACTTGAAGATGCTAAAGAAGTAAATAAAAAACTATTAGGTCAAGGTTTTGAAAATTGTTTTCCTGTAGGGGTAAAAGAAGAGCAAGTAGTTCCTGCAAACACCATTCGCGAGTAAAATAAAAAAAGCCCAATTCAGGGATTGGGCTTTAGATTTGGTTGCGGAGGCAGGACTCGAACCTGCGACCTTTGGGTTATGAGCCCAACGAGCTACCAACTGCTCCACTCCGCACTACAAAGTTAATTTTTGTTTCTATTTTTGCAAACTAAATCTGATTAAATGTCTCATAAAGCGGGTTTCATTAATATTATTGGTAGTCCAAATGTGGGTAAGTCTACCCTTATGAATCAAATTCTTGGGGAAAAGTTGTCCATCATTACATCCAAGAAGCAAACAACTCGTCATCGAATTATGGGTATCATTAGTGAAGAAAATTACCAAATGGTATTTTCTGATACCCCTGGCATTATAGATCCAGCTTATAAGTTGCATGAGAGCATGATGCAATATGTAGACGAAGCGATTAAAGATGCGGACATCATATTATTGGTAACCGATATTTATGAAAAAATAGAATCGCTTAAAGACAGAATCGATAGGATAAATCAATTATCAGCACCCGTAATTTTACTGATTAATAAAATTGATCAGTCAGATCAAGAAGCATTAGAAATATTAGTGGAGTCGTGGAAAGAAAACCTGCCCCAAGCTCAAATTTTACCTATTTCAGCGCTACACGGACTTAGTATTGATTTTATTTTGCCTAAAATATTGGAGTGGTTACCCAATCATCCGCCATACTTCGAAAAGGATCAGTTAACCAATAGGAATATGCGGTTTTTTATAGCTGAAATAATTAGAGAAAAAATTTTATTACTTTATCAAAAAGAGGTACCGTATTCCTGTGAAGTAGTGGTAGAAGAATACAAAGAAGATATAGAGATCATAAGAATTCGGTCTAATATCATGGTGTCTAGGAAAAGTCAGAAATCCATTCTTATAGGACATCAAGGAAAGAAAATAAAGCAACTTGGTATTGATTCCAGAAAAGATATGGAGGAATTTGTAGGTAAAAAGGTACATTTGGAGCTGTTTGTAAAGGTGGATGAAGGGTGGAGAGATAAATCAGGTAAACTTAAAAAGTACGGATATTGAGTAATATAGTAGCTATAGTTGGTAGACCTAACGTAGGTAAATCCACATTGTTTAATCGCTTAATTGGAGGCAGAAAAGCGATTGTGAAAGAGGTGAGTGGGGTTACTCGTGATCGACATTATGGTAAGTCTGAGTGGAATGGTAAAAAATATTCGGTTATAGATACGGGTGGGTATGTTTCAGGATCGGAAGACATTTTTGAAGGAGAAATTAGAAGGCAGGTTGAAATTGCCATTGATGAAGCCAATGTAATTGTATTTGTAGTGGATGTAGAAACGGGTATTACCGATTTAGATCATGCTGTTGCCCATATTTTAAGGCGAGCTAAAAAATCGGTCATAGTAGTAGCAAATAAAGTAGATAATCACGATCGAATTAATGACACTTTTGAGTTCTATCAATTTGGTATTGAACATGTTTTTGGAATAAGCGCTATAAATGGGGCTGGAACAGGAGAATTTTTAGACCATTTAGCCACTCAGTTAGATGCTGAAGGAGATGAGGTTCAGTCTGAGATTCCCAGAATTGCCATTGTAGGTAAACCTAATGTGGGGAAATCTTCCTTAACGAACGCGCTATTAGGAGAAGATAGAAATATCGTAACCGACATTTCAGGGACTACGCGAGACGCAGTAGATACGCATTATAATGCATTTGGTTTTGAAATGATTTTGGTGGATACTGCAGGTATTAGAAAAAAGAGTAAAGTGCATGAGGATATTGAGTTTTACTCTGTAATGAGGGCCATAAGAGCCATAGAAGATTCTGATGTTTGTTTATTTATGATTGATGCAAACGAAGGGTTACAGAAGCAGGATTTAAGCATTTTTTCCGTAATCGAAAAAAATAAAAAAGGAGTGGTTCTTTTAGTAAATAAGTGGGACACCATTGAAAAAGACACCCATTCTACCAAATCTTTTGAAGAAGATATTTTAAGTAAAATTGCTCCATTTACCGATTTGCCCATTTTATTTGTTTCGGCTCTGAGCAAACAACGTATTCACAAAGCACTAGAAACGGCATTGGAAGTATATCATAACAGAATGCAGAAGATCACAACATCAAAACTCAATGATGTCATGTTAGAAGCCATTCAAAAAAATCCTCCACCATCTACTAAAGGGAAGTACATTAAAATTAAGTATGTAACACAGTTACCTACACACTCGCCTACATTTGCCTTTTTCTGCAATCTACCACAGTATATAAAAGATCCTTACAAAAGATATCTTGAGAATCAATTAAGAAAAAACTTTAACCTTAAAGGAGTGCCCGTACGAATGGTGTTTAGAAAAAAGTAATTATAGGCTAAAAGCACTTTTAATTTTTTCTACGTAATCTAACTTTTCCCAGGGAAATAGCTCTACTTCAATGGTCTTTTGAGCACCATCTGGTGAAACAAAAGTTTTGGTTTTTGTTTCCGATTTTCTTCCCATATGTCCGTAAGCAGCTGTTTCTGAATAAATAGGTGTCCTCAGTTTGAATCGTTGCTCAATGGCGTAGGGTTTCATGTCAAAAATATCATGTAATTTCTCAGCAATTTCTCCATCCGTAAAATCAACCTTAGATGTTCCGTATGTGTTGACATACAAACCAACTGGTTCAGCTACTCCTATGGCGTAAGCAACTTGTACTAATGCCTCATCTGCTACTCCAGAAGCCACTAAATTTTTAGCAACATGTCTAGTAGCATAAGCTGCAGATCGGTCCACTTTACTTGGGTCTTTTCCAGAAAAAGCACCGCCACCATGTGCACCTTTACCTCCATAGGTGTCTACAATAATTTTTCTTCCCGTAAGTCCCGTATCTCCATGTGGTCCTCCAATAACAAATATTCCAGTTGGGTTAACGTGGTAGGTAATGTCATCATTAAATAATTGTTGAGTGGACGCTGGTAATAGAGATTTTACTCTAGGCACCAAAATGTGAATCACGTCATTTTTAATTTGTTCAAGCATTTCCTTTTCCGAAGCAAAGTCATCATGCTGAGTAGAAACTACTATGGCATCGATTTTAATGGGATTATTGTCATTGTCATATTCAATGGTAACTTGAGATTTAGAATCGGGTCTTAAGTAAGTCATTTGCTTTCCTTCTCTTCTAATCTCAGCTAATTCTTTGAGTAAGAGATGGGAAATTTCTAATGGTAAAGGCATGTAATTATCGGTTTCTCTACTCGCATAACCAAACATCATTCCTTGGTCTCCAGCTCCCTGATCTTCTAGATTTGCTCTTTCTACACCTTGATTGATGTCAGGTGATTGTTCATGAATGGCTGAAAGTACTCCACATGAATTTCCATCAAACATGTACTCTCCTTTTGTATATCCAATCTTGTTAATGGTATCTCTTGCAATTTTTTGAACATCTAAATAGGCAGTAGATTTTACTTCTCCTGCTAACACTACTTGCCCTGTCGTAACAAGCGTTTCGCAGGCTACTTTTGAGGAAGGGTCAAAAGCTAAAAAATGATCGATCAGTGCATCTGAGATTTGATCAGCCACTTTATCAGGATGACCTTCGGAAACAGATTCGGATGTAAATAGATATGACATATCTTATAAATTAAAATTTAAACATAGATGGAGAAATCATCATTTTAGCTTTTTTGATGTGGTTGCAAGCAGTCAAATCACTCCACCGTATTAGTGGCGCAAATGTAAAAAAAAGTCAAAAAGAAAAAATTTATTTCGTTAATTTTTTAAACAGATCTTCCAGTTTAGCCGATTCTTTTTTAAGCTCTAGAATAAGAAGACTATGTTCTTTGGCAAATGACGCAATTTCTCGTCTTAGATCTTTATCCTCTTTAGATGCAATTACCCAAGATGACCCCTTCTTTTTTATGTTGGTTTTTTTTCCTAAAAATGAGATTAATTCTTTTTCGTTAGGATCCTGATCAAATTCCACTACAATTACTTGTTCATCTGTTTGCTTAGGGTTGTCTTTAATGCCTTGGTCAGCTACTATTTCCCCTTTTTTAATCACAATGATGCGGTCACAAATGGATTCCACTTCCTGCATTATGTGGGTAGATAAAAGAACAGTTTTATTTTTACCGAGAGTCTTAATTAGCGTTCTGATTTCATCTAATTGTAGTGGATCTAGACCACTCGTAGGTTCGTCAAGAATAAGAACATCAGGATCGTGAATAATCGCTTGAGCAATGCCTACTCGTTGTTGATATCCCTTAGAAAGTTGTCCAATTTTTTTACCTTTTTCTGGAGTTAGTCCTACTTTTTCAATGACATCACTTACAGCACTTTGAGGGTTGCTCAGTTGGTGAATCTTAGCCACAAACAATAAAAATTCTTTCACATACATCTCTTCGTACAGTGGATTGTTTTCTGCTAAGTACCCAAGTTGTTTTTTGATCTTTAAGGGGTCTTTTTGAACAGAATTTCCATTTACAAAAACTTCACCTGAGTGAGCAGAATTAAAGCAAGATATGATTTTCATGGTAGTTGATTTTCCAGCACCATTAGGCCCTAAAAATCCAACTATCTCTCCTGCATTAACTCGAAAAGAAACATTGTTTACGGCAATTTGATTACCATATTTCTTTGTGATGTTTTTTACCTCTATACTCATAAATATATCGCTAAAGTAATAGAATGTTCATCAATAGAAAAATGAATTTAATGTGAATGTGAATGTAATCTGTGTTAATTTTATGCCATGCTAAATGGAGTAGTGTATAGATCAACAGGAAGTTGGTATGATGTGAAACTGGAAGACGGAACTTTTATTAAAAGTAGAATAAAAGGAAAGTTTAGAACAAAAGGATTAAGAACCACTAATCCTTTAGCAGTAGGGGATTATGTTCAACTTACAAAAAATGAAATAGGCGAATACATAGTAGATGAAATTCAGGAACGTAACAACTACATTATCCGAAAATCCGTCAATTTATCCAAAGAAGCTCATATCATCGCATCAAATATTGATTTAGCCGTTTTATTGGTTACCGTTTCCAATCCCGTTACAGCAACTGGTTTTATAGATCGTTTCACCGTAACGGCAGAAGCATATCACATTCCACTACACATTGTATTTAATAAGATTGATTTATATAACGATACAGATAAAAGGACGTTACAAGAATGGGAAAGTACCTATTTAAAAGCCAATTATAATACCTTATGCATTTCTGCTAAAACAGGCGAAGGACTGAGTGAATTATCAGATCTAATTGCAGATAAAACTACGTTAATTGCAGGAAATAGTGGAGCTGGTAAATCTACATTGATTAATCAAATTATCCCCAATTTAGCCTTAAAAACAGGTGATATTTCAACTACCCATATGACCGGTAAACACACCACTACTTTTGCAGAGATGTTTGATGTAAATGAATGTACTAGAATAATAGATACACCCGGAATAAAAGGGTTCGGATTGGTTGACTTCAAAAAAGAAGAATTAGGGATGTATTTTCCAGAAATGATGGCGTTGTTGGATCAATGCAAGTTTCATAATTGTAAGCATATAAATGAACCGGGTTGTGAGGTGTTAAATCAATTGAATCTGGGAAATTTATCTAATTCACGATATCAAAGTTATCTAAGTATGTATCAAGACGACCCAGAAAATAATTACCGTCAAAATATATATTCATGAGAGCCATCATTCAACGTGTAAATCATGCTAGTGTCAAGGTTGAAAATGAGTGTATTGGCAAAATTAAAGAAGGATTACTGGTACTAATCGGCTTTGAGGTTTCAGATGACATGGCAGACATACAATGGGTAATAAATAAAATAGTTAATATGCGTTTATTTGATGATCAACATCAGAAAATGAACTTGTCTTTAAAGGATGTAGAAGGAGAATTATTACTAGTCAGTCAGTTTACATTACATGCTTCAACTAAAAAAGGTAACAGGCCCTCCTTTGTGAAATCTGCACCTGCTGATTACGCGGTAACTCTTTATAATCAGACCATAGATTATTCCAAGACGATGATCCATGAAAATAAAATTCAAACAGGCATCTTTGGTGCTATGATGGATGTAGATTTGTGTAATAAAGGTCCAGTAACCATTACGATAGACTCAAAAAACAAGGAATAATGAATAAGGAAATCACCATTGGAAAAGCTCAAAAATTAGTGGATGAATGGATTCAAAAATACGGAGTTCGTTACTTTAATGAGTTGACTAACATGGCAATATTAACTGAAGAAGTTGGAGAAGTGGCTAGAATTATGGCAAGAAGGTATGGAGAACAGAGTGAAAAGAAAAGTGATGAACAAGCGGATCTTAGCGATGAGTTGGCCGATGTTTTTTTTGTGTTAGTTTGTATAGCTAATCAAACGGGAGTAAATTTAGAAGAAGCATTCCAAAAAAACCTAGATAAAAAAACAAATCGTGATGCACATCGTCACGTTGAAAACAAGAAATTATAACCGACTACACTTGCGTTTTTTAATGGATATTTGAACATGTCTAAAGATCAAAAAGAAACAAAGGAAACTCCAAAAACAGAAAATAATAAGTCTTTAAAGATAATTGTCTTAGTACTTTTAGTTACGGTTACAGCTCTTGCTGCAGCGTATTTCTTAATGAATGACAGTGAAAAGGTTGTTAAACAAGAACCCGTTCTGGTGGTACAAGAAGAAGCAGAGGTAATTGACACCATTGAAGTAGTCCAAGAGGATACCACCATAATGGAGGCCGAAGTAGAAGAAGTAGTTGAAGAAATCCAAGATCAACCCGTTTCTAAGCCAAAGAAAAAAAGGATTGACTATAATAATTCCGCAAAGTATTGGAAAATCTCACTGGTTAATAATCAAGATACTTCTTATTACGTGATTAAAAATAGGGTAAGTGGATTGACATTGTCTAATCGGTATTATTCTAAATCAGAAGCTGAAAAAGAACTACAGAATTTCAAAAACATCATTAAGTAGTTTTTTACAGATTAACATTTGTTAACCCACCTCATTAACATAAGTTAATTGGTTACTTTTCCTAATTTACTAACTTGCAGTTGGTAATGCCAAAAAAACTATTTCAAACTGTATTATTGTGCCTAATACCATTTTTAGAGTTGGGTGCCCAGTGTCACTATAAATTATACATGTATGATAGTTATGGCGATGGATGGAATGGCGCTTACCTTGAAGTGACTATGAACGGTAGTTTTGTGGGTAATTATGAGTGTCAAGGAAGTTTTACATTAGACTCTGTATATTCTACTACAGGTGCTACAATGGATTTTATTTTTCACTCTGGAACATGGGATAGTGAAATTACGTTTACGATTGTAGATCCACTTAATGATACGTTGTTTAGTGGAGCCGCACCAAGCGATTTAGATAATTTATTGCATACCTCTACCTCCAGTTGTGCTCCACCGTCTGGAAATTGCAGTGGGGTAGGTAATGTTTTTTCATCTAATATCACTACAAACTCAGCTGATATTTCCTGGACACCTGGAACAAATGATTCGTTGTGGAATATGGAATACGGCTTGTCAGGATTCTCATTAGGAGGGGGTACTCAACTAATAAATCTACAAAATGCATCTACTATAATAAATTCATTGCAAACAAGTACTTCTTATGACGTTTATGTTCAATCGATTTGCGACTCTGGTTATGTAAGTGCCTGGATTGGTCCACACAGTTTCACCACTGGTTTTACTACTGGAACATGTGGCGCTTTTGTAATTGAATTGTATGATAGTTACGGAGATGGATGGAATGGAGGCTTAATAGATGTTACAGTGAATGGAAATAATGTGCAGACCATTACCTTGCAACAAGGAGCTGGTCCTGAACAATTCTATATATCTGTTGACTCTTCAGACATTATAGATTTGATTTATACTCCTGGCAACTGGCCAGAAGAGAACAGTTATGTAGTTTATGATCATTCAAATGTGGTTGTAGCTACTCAATCGGGTAGTGGGACGAGTGGCCCACCCAATACAATGGGTCTTACGGCCTGTCCACTTTGTATCAATCCTGTCAATTTATCTGCAACAAATATCACACCTTCCGATGCATTAATTTCGTGGAATAGTGCTTCAGGAAGTATGAATGGAGTTTGGAATATAGAGTGGGGTCTTAATGGTTTTACATTAGGTAGTGGGGCAACTATTTCCAATGTGACCACCACTAGTTATCTCTTAACAGGGTTGTCCTCATTTACTTCTTTTGACTATTATGTGCAAGAAAACTGTGGTATAAACGGATCAAGTTATTGGTCGGGACCATTTACATTTTCCACTCCTCCAGTACCAGGGACTTGCGGAATGTACACCTTATCGCTTTCAGATTCTTGGGGTGACGGATGGAACGGAGGATCCTTAGACATAATTATTAATAATATTCTTGTTCAATCGGTTACTCTTGTAAACGGTAATGGCCCCGAATTCTTTGATTTTCCTGTTGATTCTGGTGATGTAGTTAGTTTAGTATATAATCCAGGTGATTGGCCAGAGGAAAATAGTTATGAATTATACGATGAAAACAACAATATTATTGCTTCTCAATCCGGATCGAACGGTGCAGGGCCATTGAGTACTTATGGGCTGATTGCTTGCAATAGTTTATTGAATCAAGGTAATTGTGGGTTATTAAAAGTGGAGCTATTTGATGACTACTGTGATGGGTGGACCATTTATGGGGCATCGATGGATGTCATTATTGACAGTTTTCCTTTGCAAACGATTTCATTACCAACTGGATGCGGGCCGGAGACTTACTTGTTTCCTGTGGATTCAGGAGCTATTGTTGATTTGGTGTATTCTACCATTTATCAAAATGAACATTCATACAAGGTATATGACCAATTTGGGACTTTAATACATGAAAAAAC
>JAYPLD010000058.1:11046-13301 GCA_038129265.1 Crocinitomicaceae bacterium | reverse complement strand
CAACTGGACTCACCATGAAAAACGGAGTAGAATATGAGTCCACTAAATCAACTGTGAAATTGGTAAATAATTTCATATCAGCCGATGAAGCGTTTGGTAAATTAATTATGGCTGAGTTTCTGCAACAATTATCCCAACTGGCTGTGTATTCACCAGGAATAGCGCATTGAAAACTTGCCGTAAAAAAATAAACCTCAACACCATAGGGAAAAAAAGGCAAAACACTACCATTTTGCAATCCAAAAACAGGATGAAATGCATTAAGATCAAGATTACATGCAATTGTAGTTACTACACTTCCAGATGAATTGTATATCTCAATATTTTGTGTAGTCTGCATAGGTATACCCAATGTATCACGATATAAGGTCAATAAAATCTCATAATCACCTGGTTGATCATTTTGAACGATAAGCTCTCCACCCATGAGGTGAGTTGCGTTAATATTCGAGCATATTAAAAATGTAAAAAGCAGTATAGTAAACCTCTTCATATGAATTTTTTTTACAATTTACATAAAAACAAAACAAGAAGAAAACATCTAAGGGAATTGCAATTTTGACTCATCCCAAATCTTATCCATTTCTTCAAGACTCATTTCAGTTAAGTTTTTTTTCAATCTTTTCACTTCATCTTCTAAATAATTAAATCTGCCGATGAATTTTTTGTTTGTTCTTTCTAGAGCCAGTTCTGGATCTATATCAATAAACCGAGCATAATTAATCATTGAAAACAACACATCACCAAATTCCTTTTCAATGTTTGACTTATCATCTGACTTTTCTATTTCTTTCTCTAATTCAGAGAACTCCTCTAATACTTTGTCAAAAACTTGTTCACGTTTTTCCCAATCAAAACCTACTCCTCTAGCCTTTTCTTGAATTCTAGTGGCTTTCACCATGGCAGGTAATGATCGAGGCACTCCCTCTAAAACTGATTTTTTACCTTTTTGTAACTTGATTTTCTCCCAATTAGCTTTCACTTCTTCTTCAGTTTGAGCAACTACATCTCCATATATATGTGGATGTCTTTCTACCAGCTTATCGCAAACTGTGTGAATAACATCTGTAATGTCAAAATCGTTAGTTTCACTTGCAATCTTGGAATAAAAAACAATATGAAGTAAAAGATCTCCTAACTCACCCTTTATTTCATTTAAATTTTTATCAGAAATGGCATCAACTAATTCATACGTTTCTTCAATAGTAAGGTAGCTCAATGTATCCATAGTTTGCTTTTTATCCCATGGACACTTCTCTCTTAAATCATCCATTATATCTAAGAGTCTTAAAAATGCTTGGCTTCTTTTTTCCATCTTACTTTCAGTTAGTAAATTATAGTATTATGCAATTAAATCATTAATTTTGAGGTATGAAATTAATTTTACTTTCTATTGGTTTAGTCGCCTTATGTTTTGCAGGTATTGCCATAAAATTAATTGTAAAGAAAGATGGAGAATTCTCTGGCACATGTGCAAGCAACAACCCTTATTTAAACAAAGAGGGTGAAGCTTGTAGTTTTTGTGGAGCACAACCAGACGAAAAATGCAAGAAACCAGCTGAAGAAATAGCTTAAAAATTACTCCACTCTTTATATTCTCCTAAAGAATCATAGATCATATACACCTGGAATTGAGCCTTTTCTAATTCATTTATATAGGCAATAGATTTAGATTTACCCATTACCATAAATGAAGTGGCTAACGCATCTGCAGTAGATGATTTGTCTGTAATAACAGAAACACTCAATAAATTATTATTTGCAGGATACCCTGTTAATGGGTTTAGGGTGTGAGAAACTCTGTTTCCATTTATGGTTTTAAACTTTCTATAATTACCAGAAGTTGCTAAAGCTTGATTGTCTAAATTAACAATACGCTGGAATCCGTGTTCTCCAATATATGAGCTATCGACAGGTCTTTCAATTCCGATTTTCCAGAGTTCACCTTTATGATTTAGCCCTCTAACCCTTATTTCACCCCCAATTTCTACCATGTAATTTTGAATATTTTTAGATTCTAATAAATCAGAGATTATGTCAACACTGTAGCCCTGCGCAATGGCATTAAAATCTAACTTGGCACCTTTGCTAGTTTTACATATATAGCTATTCTGTCCACTATCTAATACTGTAAAATTTTCTTCTAAAACCAATAACGGTAAAATTGAATCTCTTATATAATTAGAATCAATCCTTGGAGTAGTGTTAGTATAAAAACCCCAGTAATCTACTAAAGGATAGATTGAGGGATTAAA
>JAYPLD010000058.1:8104-10946 GCA_038129265.1 Crocinitomicaceae bacterium | reverse complement strand
TAGTGTTAGTATAAAAACCCCAGTAATCTACTAAAGGATAGATTGAGGGATTAAATTTACCACCAGTTTCGTTGTAAAAGAATTCAGCATAATGGAAACACGTTTCAAACCATTCATGATCTTTTAATGAAAAACATGAATCATTAGAATTATTGATTTCACTTATGAAACTTTCTTTATCATAGGTGGAAAGCTCTTTATCAAAATCAGTTAAGACAGCATTTATTTCTGTGCTAAAATCACGTTGATCATCGTAGATTATACTAAACGTGGAACCCTGGGCAAAACCGTTTATTTTTAAGTAGTTCCCTGAGGGGATGGAACCATTTTCACAAGAAATAAGGAAAATGAGAAAGACAATAAATGAAGTGAGAGAAAAAGATTTAACCCCCAAAGTCATCAAATCTTACTTGTTCAGGAGGTACTCCCCAATCATCGCACATTTTCAATACGGCCTGATTCATTAAAGGTGGCCCACAAAAGTAATATTCAATATCTTCCGGTGCCTCATGTGTAGATAAATATTGATCTATCACAGCTTGATGGACAAAACCAACGAAACCATCACCTTTAGGATCATTGATATCTTTTTTCTCTACCCAGTTATCTTCAGGAAGAGCGTCAGAAAGAACCATGTAAAATTTAAAGTTTGGGAATTCTTTTTCAAGATCTCTAAAGTAGTGGATATAAAACAGTTCCGCTCTAGATCTACCTCCATACCAATATGAAACCTTTCTTCCAGTCTTTAATGTCTTAAACAACTCATACAGATGTGATCTCATTGGCGCCATACCTGCTCCTCCACCAATGTAAAGCATTTCAGCCTCTGAGTGATTAATAAAGAACTCTCCATAAGGTCCAGAAATTGTTACTTTATCTCCAGGCTTTTGATTGAATATGTAAGATGACGCAACACCAGGATTTACATCCATCCACGAATCTTTCCCTCTATCCCATGGTGGAGCTGCAACTCTTACATTAAGCATGATATTTCTACCTTCTGCTGGATATGAAGCCATCGAGTAAGCTCTAACCACTTCTTCATCATTTTTCATGACTAAATCTCTAATGGCAAACTTTCCATCTACCCAATCTTTTTCAAACTTGTCTGGTTCTCCAGGATGATCTGTTGGATGAGCTTTGATATCCATATCAGAGAATTTGACTTCTCCTTTTGGAATTTTAATTTGAATGTACCCACCTGCTTTGTAATCCATATCCTCAGGAATTTCCACAATAAACTCTTTAATGTAAGTAGCCACATTATAATTAGAAACCACGGTAGCTTCCCACTCTTTAATCCCCATAATTTCTTCTTCCACTTCAATTTCCATGTCTTCCTTCACTTTTACTTGGCATCCAAGTCTAAAATTATCAGCAATTTGTTTTCTAGAAAAGTGAGGTTCTTCTGTTGGTAAAATGGAACCTCCCCCAGAATGAACCTGACAAGTACATTGAACACATGTACCACCACCTCCGCAAGCAGATGGTAAAAAGATACCTTCGTTTCCTAATGTGGTCAACAAAGTAGAACCTCCATCAACTTCAATTGTTTTTTCACCATTAATGGTAATCTTCACTTTACCAGAAGACACCAAAAAAGACTTTGCTGCTAACAGAATAAATGTTAGAGCTAGTACAACAGTTAAGCAAACTAATATTGGAATAATGATTGTAGATATTGTCATTTCAATTTTTTTTTGTTGTTATATTTCAAATCCCATAAAACCTAAAAAGGCTAAGCCCATAAGTCCTGTTATTAAAAATGCCATTCCAACCCCTCTTAGTGGTCCAGGAATGTGAGCATACCGAATTCTTTCTCTAATAGCTGCTATCAAAACAACTGCAATGAACCAACCAACACCAGAACCTAATCCATACACGGTGGCTTGACCAATATTAGCAAACTGTTTTTCCTGCATAAATAATGCCCCCCCTAAAATGGCACAGTTTACCGCAATAAGAGGTAAGAAAATACCTAATGCACCATATAAAGCTGGTGAAATCTTCTCTACAATCATTTCAACCAATTGAACAGTTGAAGCAATTACAGCAATAAACATGATAAACGTTAAATAGTTGAGGTTAACTGAAGCATACTCATCACCCATCCAAGTAAGTGCACCTTCCTTAAGTACATAGTTCTCAATTAAATAATTGATGGGTATGGTTACGGTTAAAACAAATATGACGGCAAAACCTAACCCAACAGCTGTCTTGACTGTTTTAGAAACAGCCAAATAAGAACACATTCCAAAAAAGAATGCAAATATCATATTATCTACAAATGCACTTCTAATAAATATATTAACTAAATCCATAATTTATTCTATTAATGTGTTTCAATTAAGGTTGGGTTTCTCATCTTTTGCACCCATATGTAAATAGCTACAAGGATTAATGAGGAAGGTGGTAGTAACATAAGACCATTGTCCATGTATCCCATAGCATATAATCCAGTACCTTCTGTTGCGTTTCCGAATATTTCCATTCCAAAAAGTTTACCCGACCCAAATAATTCTTTAAAAAAGGAAACCACGACTAATACCATGGCATATCCAATTGAATTACCAAGTGCATCCAATGTAGATGGCCAAACTTTATTCCCTAAGGCAAAAGCTTCCAACCTACCCATAATGATGCAATTGGTTATGATAAGACCAACAAATACAGAAAGTTCTTTAGAAACATCATATAAATAGGCCTTTAAGACTTGATCTACAATAATTACAAGAGAAGCTACAACTACCAATTGTACTATAATTCTAATCCTGTTAGGAATGAGATTCCTCATTAAGGATACCGAAATATTGGCCATTAAAAGAACAAATAAAACTGAAAT
>JAYPLD010000058.1:1720-8004 GCA_038129265.1 Crocinitomicaceae bacterium | reverse complement strand
TGATTGATCTGATCCCATGAAGGTATTCGCTAATTCTTCGCCATTGTAATCAAGAATCACACGTTCTTTCACAAAATTTGCAAACTGTGTTCCTGCTTGGTCTCTTGAAATCAACTTATTTCCCGGTAAACAATTTAAAATATATTGCTTCTTTTCATTTTTTAGGTTCTCATCTTGAAGAGGTTTCAACCCATTTGCAATAAATGCTAAGAGGCCACCTACTATAATAACTAATACTATAGCAAAAGTTATCGTATATGCATTACTATCTTTGTTTACTGCCATTTTAAGCTGTTTTTAATCTTTTTAATCTTCTATTTATATTGGATTGAATCACCATATGATCAATTAATGGAGCAAATACATTAGCAATCAAAATGGCTAGCATGATCCCCTCAGGATATGCTGGATTAACCATTCTAATTAAGATACCAAGAAAGCCACCTAAAAATCCGTATATAAATTTGCCCGTGTTGGTATGAGAAGCTGTTACTGGATCAGTTGCCATGAAGACCATTCCAAACATGAATCCTCCAAGCATAAGTTGATGGATAGCTGGTAATTCAAAATATACACTTCCACCAACTGCATTTAATATACTTGCCATTACAAAACCTCCTATAAAGAAAGAAGTAATAATTCTCCAGCTAGCTATACCTGTCCAGAGTAAAATCCCAGCACCAATTAAACACATTAACGCAGAAGTTTCACCCACAGAACCTGGAATAAACCCTAAAAATGAGTTCATTAAGCTGTATGTACCTTCAAAACTTTGTGAAACAGATGCAGAGATGGGATCAGCAGTAGAAACGCTAAGTGTGGACGCTAAATCACCAAGAGCGGTTGCTCCACTAGATGCATCTACCAATCCTTCTCCTTTCATATCTGAAAAACCAGTTACCCAAACCTCATTTCCTGACATTTTCGTTGGGTGAGCAAAAAATAGAAAAGCACGTGCTGTAAGGGCTACGTTAAGTATATTCATACCTGTGCCTCCAAAAACCTCTTTACCTATAACAACGGCAAATATGGTGGCAATAGCAACCATCCATAACGGAACGTCTGCTGGCATACACAAGGGAATTAACATACCCGAAACTAAAAATCCTTCTTGTACAGAATGTCCATTTCGAATCGCAAAAATAAATTCTACAAATAGTCCAGATGAATATGAAACGATAACAAGTGGCAAAACAACCCATGCTCCTTTCATGATCATCTCAAGGAAAGTGGCATCCTCACCAAGCACTCTGTAATGTTGGTAGCCAGTATTGTAGATTCCAAATAATAAACAAGGAACCAATGCTAATATAACGAGCATCATAGTTCGTTTTAAGTCTATAGCGTCTCTTACGTGTGAACCTTTTGAAGTTACGTGATTAGGAGTAAACATCAAGGTGTCGAAAGCATCAACAAGAGGAAACAATTTCTTTGTTTTCTCATTTGCATTTAGCTTTTCGTGTGCATTATCAAATATATTTCTTAAAAACTTCACTTTTAACTTTTTTTAATTACATGCATTCTTTATATATCAAATCGAGCCCTTCTCTTACGATTTTTTGCAAATTCACTTTTGAAGTACAAACAAATTCGCAAAGAGCAAAATCTTCAGGCGATACCTCATAGATACCAAGATTTTCCATTTTTTCGATATCATTCGTAATAATGGATTTCAACAACTGAACTGGGTAAATATCAAACGGAAAGACTTTTTCGTACTGACCCGAAACAACAAAGGCTCTTTCTTCACCATTTAAATTTGTATCCAGGTTGTAACTTTTGGATTTTGGCATCAACCAACTGGGGTAAGCTCTTGATGCAGAAAAACTATTAAAACCAGGACTAAGCCACCCATCTGTTAAGAAGAATTTATGTCTATTTCCTTCTGGGATTACGGATAATTGATGATGATAAAAGCCTAGAAAGCCATCCAAATTAACTTGTTCACCCGTTAAAACATTTCCAGAAATGATACGGCTGTTTTCATCAATTGCTTTTTCATTAACTATACTGCTTATTGATGCTCCTGAGATTGTTTTGTAATACTTTCTTTCTGAAATATTACTCCCCCCTACTGCAATGATTTTACTCACATCATAAGCACCAGTTAAGGCATATCTACCGATTACCATAACATCCTGGGGGTTTATGTACCAAACCACTTCACCCTTATTTAACGTATCAATTTCATGTATTTGAACACCCACATTTCCAGCAGGATGAGGTCCAGATACCGTATTGATTACCACGTTGGTTGCCTGTGTAAAAACTTCATCTGCATTGGATCTAAGCTGTAAGTTAACATTCCCTTTGGTAAGCTTACTTACAATTTCCAGGCCTGCATTAAACTCAGCTGATTTACCTCTCATAATGAAATCAAAATCGGGGGCCAATGGGTGTGAGTCAAATCCAGAAATAAATATTGATTTAGGCAAATCATTAGGAAGAGCAACAATATCGATAGGTCTCATTCTGAAAAAGGGCCATAAACCGGCCGACATTAATTCTGATTTTATTTCCTCTGAATCAGATTTGGCCAAATCCTTAGGTTTAAGGTTTAATTGTTCCATTTTGCCGTCTGACTCAATAGTAACAGCAAGTATTCTTCTTTTTTCACCTCTTACGATTTCTTTTACTTCTCCGCTTACGGGAGAAACATAATTGATTTGATCATTATATTTATCACAAAATACAGGTGAACCACATTTTACCCCATCTCCCTCTTTAACTAACATCTTTGGAACAAGACCAGAAAAGTCTGTTGGTTTTAATGCAATAAGTTTAGGTTGATTTGAATCAGCTAATATTTTATCAGCTTCGCCCTTTAGATTAATATCGAGGCCTTTTCTTACAGATATTTTCATAAATGATGAAAAATTTTAACGTGGCAAATTTATAAATTTGTGTTATTTTGATGCATTGTGTAAAATATTATTATGCCACATTATGCAATTTAGAATGATTATAAATAAAGTGAAGAAACCGATATTTTTTTTAACTCTTTTTGGTGTATTATTTTGGCTGCAAAAATGTGCAATCAATACAAATTTAAAGCAGAAGAATACAGATGATTATTACACTTTAAATACAGATTCAACTGAAAATCATCAAACGGAAAATGAAGATGTTAGTTCGTACTATCATAGCATAAAAGATCCAAAAATAAAAAGCATACAAATAAGCTCAGAAAAATTAAAACTAGTTGAGCCCTGCTATTATCTAAATAGTGAACAAAATATAAATATTGATTTTGACCTTCTAGAAGAAGATCCTCACCCGTTACAATATGAAATTATTCATTGTGACATGAACTGGAACAAGAGTGATTTAATGGTGATGGAGTATTTAAATGGATTTGACATTAATTATATCGATGATGTCTTATTATCACATGGAACACAAGAACAATATGTGCATTACCACTTCAAATTACCAAATGAAAATATTCAGTTTTTAAAATCTGGAAATTACAGTCTAAATATTTTTCATGAAAATGAAAACACGAATCCGCTTGTAAGACTTCGATTTTATGTAAGTGAAGAAACTGCAAAGGCTTCGCTAAATATTACAAGAACAGCCAATATTGACCAACGAAATTATATGCAAGCTGTTGAGCTACAATGTAATTACAACTATAATTCTATTGACGATCCATTTCAAAATTTAATCATTAACATTCAACAAAATCACCAAGAATTCGATGAACTATGGCTATTTGAACCCAACTTTGTTAGAGACGATAAAATTACGTTTTTAATGAATGAAGATCGAGTTTTTAATGGAGGTAATGAATTTAGATTTTTTGACATGAGCAACCTCACAACAGGTGGTCAAAATACTTCAAGTGTATTTCTTGACGAAAATGGTTACCAAGTTAAATTAAGACCTGAGATAAAAAGAACATACAGACAATATCTAGAGTACAAAGATTTTAACGGGAAGTTTGTTATACAATCCCATCAAAGTGATTTAGTAAATACCCAAGCAGAATACGCGTCAGTGCTATTTGAACTACCAATGAAGAAAATCAAAGGGGATATTTATTTATTTGGCCAATTCACAAACTGGGGCGTACATGATGAATTTTTAATGAAATATGATTCTACAGCCCAGAAATACTATAATAAAGTCAATTTAAAACAAGGTTATTACAATTACATTTTTGTCAATAAAACTGGCGAAAAAATAGATGCTAGAAAAATGGAAGGTTCACATTTTGACGCTAATAATGAATATATAATCAAAGTATATTACAGGGATCCCCTTGGGCTTTACGATAGGCTACTTCATTATCAAGTCTACGATAAAAACACTTAATCTATTCTGCTTATTTTTTTCTTGTACTTCACCCCTCTTTCTTCAAGGTAATTAAAGAAATAATCATAGCATGATTTATCAGAACCAACGAGTTCGGGAGGTAAAACACCTTTTTTAGTGATTAGCCCATCTAAAAACATGTTTACAGCAGCTGTAGCGGTATATCCAGTGGTTCTAGCCATGGATGAGGTAGTAGTTACATGATCAAATTCATCATATAAGTCAAATGAAATGTTTTCCCTTTGCTTGGAAGATTTGTTCACCCCTTCAATTGTTACTCTCATTACGGTTAACTCCTCTTCATTTTCATTTAATTTCCACTCTTTAAATAAAATTTTTGAAGTCACATCTAAAGCAGATTGCCCATTTTCAAAAATGGGCTCATCATGGAAAAATCCACTTTCTTTTAATACACGAACATACTCTACGTGGCCTGGATAGCGCAATGTTTTCTCTTTCATATTTTTAATATGGGGCATAGTATGAATAATTGATCTAAGCCCATCGGAGTTAAATGATTCTAATGTACCTACCTTATCGAATTCCACAAATTCACAATCCGTTAAAGGAGGTCTTACAATGAGTTCACCATTTTCAATATACCTTGCTGGTCTGGTGTATTCCTCAATCACATCAACTGGTGAAAAGGGTGCTTTATAGCAAAAGGGCCACTTTTTGACTTTTGGCAACCCTCCTACTAAACATTCAAAAAAATCTAAATCGTGAGTTTCATTATAATAACCTAAAATCACATTGTCCATGCCTGGGGCTACTCCACAATCCACAATTGCCGTTACGTTATTTTCCAAAGCTAATTGATTTAATTCTAACGCGTTTTCAGGAAAAAATGAAATGTCAACGGTGTTTTTTCCCTGTAGGATGATATTCTTAAGGGTTTCAAAACCTAAAAATCCGGGCACGGCTGAAAGTACTACATCTGCGTCTTTAATTTTTGATGCTAAATCTTTTGTATCCGTTACGTCCAATATTTCAGTCTTTAATGAAGGTTCTTTTTCTGCTATCCTACTTAAAACTGCTGAACTAACATCAGATACGGTTACTTGGTGATTTTTAGCTAAATCTATAGCCATTGCACTGCCTACCATTCCGGCACCCAAAACATAAATATTACTCATAAAATTAATTAAAGCCCGGGTAGATAAACCCAGGAAATGAAACTGTAATTTGAAAGAATTTGATTCATAAATCAAATCCAAAAGTAAAAATTTAAACTATCGTGAAATGAAAAAATGAAAAAAATAAAACTAAAATGATAAGATAGCCTAGCGACCAATTAAACATATCCACTTGAGTCCTTCGATAGGATAAGATAAATTGGATAATCAAAGCAACCATAAACCAATCTCTGTAATTTGAAAATGGAACTAAGTTCTCTTTGAATTCCCAAAAATCTAACAGCGGAGCAACCGGTTCAATGTATAGATCAATAAGCACCATAAGAAGTGATGAAAAAATGATGACTAACCACCGATTTACGACTATTTTTTTGATTAGGGCTTGAGAAATCAAGGCTAATAACAACCAATTACAGCCAATTATAAGAGATACATCAAATAACTTAACACCTAAGGACCTTCCATAGCTGTAATCACCAAATAAAATTTGATAATTAACTCCTAAAAATTCAGCCGTGTATCCAATGATAAATACTGATGCAAATAACAATGCATCTTTGTTGGTCAAATTTGATCTATAGCAGAACAGAAACAATGGTATCAAAATAGATACAGATGATGTTCTCAAAAAAAAAGTGGATTCAAAAAAGTAAATACCAATAATCCCAGCTAGATGAATAACTGAGATGAAAATTAAATCAAAATATAATCCGTTTTTAACTTTCATTTTTGATAATCAACTTGGCTGTATTTAAGCCTGATTTTGCTGCCAACGGTATGCCACCACCTGGTCTAACCGTACCCCCAACATAATACAATTTTTTCCATTTT
>JAYPLD010000058.1:0-1620 GCA_038129265.1 Crocinitomicaceae bacterium | reverse complement strand
CTCGATATATTTATGTAAATAGTAGGATCAGAAATTAATTTCTTTTTAAAAATTTCATCAAACTCGTTCTTATAATCCTTTGTAAAAATAATGTTATGTAGTTGTAGTGATGGAAATTCTTTCTTCATTCCCCAATAAAAGACCAAACATGATGTTGATAAGTTATTAAATTTCACATTAATTTTTCTTCCCAATAACTTTTGAGTCGTAAAAAAGTCAACGTTTGACAGTAACACATCTGCATCAATAGTTTCATTTTCAGTATCAATGGAAAACATTTTTTTTCTGTAGTTAATGTTCTCAACCTTACTATTCATTTTCATGTTCACACCTAATTCAAGACAGAGTTTTTTTAACGCTAACGGTATACTGTAAATACCTTGGTGAGGAAAATAGGCACCTTTAATCATTTCTACTACCCCTAATTGATTCATAAATGCAGGTGTTTCAAAAGGAGTTGAACCGGTGTAAGTTGCAAATCGATTTAAGATCATCTCTACCCTATCATTCGAAATGTTTTTTTTATTATAGGTTGACATGGAAGTTGATAAATCTGTAATAGAAGACTTTTTTACCCATTTAAGGGCACCACTCAAAAATGCTTTATTAAAGCCTAAATTATTCTCAAGAAAGGTCTTACTAGAAATAGAATATATATCATCCCATTTTTTCATAAAATCTAAGAACTGTTTTTTTGCTAATCCCACTTTTTCAAATTCTTCAGCCGTATCAACTAAATCTGATTTTACATCCAAATAGCTCTGATCTGAAAAAAAATATCGTGTAACGGTGGATAATTTTTCGTAAGTGTAGTAATCTGTAGGATTCTTCAAACAAAATGTAAAGACTTCATCTATCCATTCAGGCAGTGTAAGTAAGCTTGGTCCCATGTCAAAAATAAATCCATCTTTTTCAAGCAGATTGGCTTTTCCTCCAACCTTCTCATTTTGTTCTAATATCGTCACGTCAAAACCAGAAAAAGCAAGAATAGCAGCAGAAGACAACCCGCCTATTCCTGATCCAATTACAACCACTTTTTTCTTCATTTGATACACCTATACTCAATCAATACGTAAATAGAACAAATATTTTTCTTTTCCTAAAATATTTTTTAAGATTGTTTATCTATTCTTTTTAAATTTGAATTATGTATGGTATGGTAAATAAAGCTATTCAAGATCTGGTCACAAATAATTTTGGAGAAGACAAGTGGATAGCTATGAAAGAAAAAGTAGGTTTTGAAGATGATTTTTTCATTTCAATGCAATCCTACCCAGATAAACTGACCTATGATTTGGTGGGTGCAGCATCAGAAATCTTGGCCATCAGTCCTGGAGATGTATTAGAAGCCTTCGGAGAATATTGGATTCTTTATACTGCTGATGAGGGCTATGGTCAATTACTTAACCTATCTGGTTCAGACTTGAAAGAATTTTTGGGAAATCTAAATATGCTACATGACCGAATAACGAATATCATGCCTGATTTAGAACCCCCAAAATTCACCGTAAAGGAAGTAGATGAAAACAAAGTAGAATTGATTTATGAATCAGACCGTGAAGGTCTTGCCTCTATGGTAGTTGGGTTATTAAAAGGACTTGGAAAACGATTCAATAAAGA
>JAYPLD010000057.1:0-13315 GCA_038129265.1 Crocinitomicaceae bacterium | reverse complement strand
GTCAAAACTCTACTCCCGATTTTGGTAATTACCCAAATGATGCGTATTTCTGTGTTAACAATATCAAACAATTTACCTACCCTGTAACTGACCCTGATGGAGATCAGCTAGTTTACTCCTTAGTGGCACCTTTAGATCAAGCAACTGGTATAGGTATATGTAGTAATTCAGCCGGAGGTTCAGGTGCTTATCCATTTTATCCAGATTGTGTTTTTTCTGCTGGATTTAGTGCCTCTAATATGATTGGAGGTCCACCTAACTACCCTGCTATGTCCATAGATGCCAATACGGGTGAAATCACGGCTGCACCAACCCAACAAGGTTTTTACGCTTTTGCCGTAAGGGTTGAAGAATATCGAAATGGGGTTAAGATAGGAGAAGTCAGAAGAGAGCTACAGTATGCGGCACTTCCATGCCAGGTTAGTATTCCTCCAACCCTTAGTTTAAACGATAGTTCAGCTGTTCCTTCAACTCAAAATGCAAGCGTTGACTCCATTAGTGTAGGTGTTTATGTTGACGATAGTATTTGCTTGGATTTAGAGATTGGTGTAAATGACCCATCTGATTCTCTTTATGCATTTTTAACATCCTCTGATTTCGATTTATTAAATAATTATGTGGCTCCTGTACCGTTTAATGTAATTAGTCCAAACAACTCTTGTACGTATGTGTTTAACATGTATGACTCCTTTGGTGATGGTTGGAATGGTGCATCTGTTGATATTTCAGTAAATGGTATCATATCACATTCTAGTATTGGCAGTTCGTTTACCACAGGTAGCTCTGCTTCATATAATTTAATTGTTTCCAACGGTGATATTATATCTATTCCTAGTGGAAACTGGACTAGTGGGTCTTGGGATTCCGAAATAAGCTGGGATCTACAAGATTACAATGGAACAGTGATTGCTTCAGGATGTCACCCTTCTTCATTTTCTTGTGTCTACAATCCACCCACGATTACGGTAACATGTCCTACATCGAGTACCACTCATGCCTATTTTAATTGGAATAATACAGCAGACAGTATGTTTTTTAACATTTCCAATCTTACCCCTTCAGGATATATTGGAAATATTGGTAGTATTTACCTTCGATATTGTTGGATGCCACCATGTAATTTTCTTGGTGATACCTTACAACTCGATCTAGATGCATATTCTGTTGATTGTTCGGGATACAATCCAATTGAAGCCGACATTTATGTTCATGTTGATCCCGTACCTCAGTCTACAGCCATCGATGTGCCATCACAAGTGACTATAAGTTTAGACGATACCATGTGTATTGATCTATTTGCTCAAGATACGTTAAACCCAAATGACACTTTATTTATTGAACCATACTCTGCAAATTTTGACTTCCAAGGCACATATGTGGTTCCTCAACAAGATCTCTCAGGAGGATATTATTATGAAAACTTTAACGACTCAATAGGAAATACGGTATACATGTATGGGTACAACTATGATACTACCACAAATATCGTATATGCAGACTCCTCAACTGTTGCTCTACGTTATTGCTGGGTAACCGATTGTGACTATGTTTTCCAAGAGGAATTTGATTTATTGTATACAGCATATTCTTCCGTGTGTGGATCAGATACTATTTTTGCAAATTCTCATGTTGAGGTAGAAATGCCTATTGGAGTTGTTGAAGAAATTCCAAATACGTTTACCCCTAACGGAGATGGAGAAAACGATTTCTATCAATTGGCTGGGCAAAATGATCCTTGTTTTGATGTGATGGATATTAATATTTACAATAGATGGGGAAAACTTGTTTTTACCTCTGATGATCCTAATTTTAGATGGGATGGAACTAATCTCAAAGGCAGAAAATGTGACACGGGTTCTTATTTAGTTATTATTGACGGTACTTTTGGAAGTACATATGATGCTAACGGAGTTCGTCAAGCTAATCCAGTGAAGGATGAAATTATGATTTATTTATTCAGATAGTTCTTCTGCTGATCATTTGCTTATCAGTTTACTAGCTGATCATAAAGCTTTTCATATTTAGGCAAAACTTGTTCGATGTCAAATTTCTGAGCTGTTTTAAAAGCGTTAGATTTAAATTCCAGTAGATTATTTTCTTTCGATAAAATAGTCAAGCAGTTATTGGCCATTTTTTCAATGTTTCCAACTTCACTTAAATATCCACTAAATCCGTTTTCAACCACTTCTGGAATTCCACCTGTATTAGTGGCTACAACAGGAACCTTACATGCCATGGCTTCAAGAGCGGCAAGCCCAAAGCTTTCTTTTGAGGAGGGCAGAAGAAATAAATCAGAAATATTGAGCACTTCTTTGGTTGATTTTAAATTTCCAAGAAAATAAATATGCTCATTGAATTTGGATTTTCTTGCTTGTCTTTCTAATTGATTTCTCTCTGGACCATCACCTACAAGAATTAACTTTGTTTTAATTTTTTCTGCCACTATATTAAAAGTCTTAATCACATCACCAATCCTTTTGACTTTTCTAAAGTTTGATACATGACAAATTATTTTTTCACCATTTGGGGCATATCTATTCTTGTAATATTGATTTTGATCCATTTGATATTCCTCTATATTGATAAAATTGGGAACGACTTGTATGTTTTTTTGGATGTTAAAAAGTTGATTTGTTTCCGATTTTAAATTTTCTGAAACAGCTGTAACAATATTAGATTGATTAATAGAGAAGGTAATTACAGGTTCAAAGGAGGGGTCTTTACCAACAAGCGTAATATCTGTACCATGAAGCGTGGTAATAAATGGAATATTAATTCCTTGAGTTTGTAATATTTGTTGAGCCATGTAAGCAGCAGATGCATGAGGTATGGCATAATGTACATGCAATACATCTAATTTTTCATATTTTACAACATCTACTAATTTACTTGTTAATACCTGTTCATAAGGGGTATATTCAAATAATGGATAATCAGAAGGAACCACCTCATGATAAAAAACATTTTTTCTCAATTCACCTAATTTAACAGGCTGACTATAGGTGATAAAATGAATTTCATGTCCCTTAACCGCTAGTGCTTTACCAAGTTCTGTTGCGACTATTCCACTTCCGCCAAATGTGGGATATAAAACAATACCGATTTTCATCTCATTTATTTGTACCAAATATAACGTCAAAAGTTGGAGTACTGCATATTGATTTAATTATCTTAGCTTAAATCAAAATTAGATAGATGGGCTTTGCAAAAGAAAATTTAGATTTCAACAAGAACGAAGATAAAATGAAATTAAAAATTTCTAAGATGAACAACATCTTACAAGAAATTTATAAAGGTGGGGGAGAAGGAAAAATCAAGAAGCATCACGATAAAGGCAAGCTAACGGCAAGGGAAAGAATTGATGCCCTTTTAGACAAGAATACAGAACACTTGGAAATTGGTGCATTTGCAGGATATGAAATGTATACAGAACATGGAGGATGTCCAGCAGGTGGAGTTGTTGTAGTGATAGGCTATGTAAGCAGTAGATTATGTGTGATTGTAGCTAATGATGCTACTGTAAAGGCTGGCGCTTGGTTCCCAATAACGGGGAAAAAAAATCTTAGAGCCCAAGAGATAGCTATGGAAAATAAACTACCTATCATCTATTTAGTAGATAGTGCTGGAGTCTATTTGCCTATGCAAGATGAAATTTTTCCTGATAAAGAACACTTTGGAAGAATTTTCAGTAACAACGCTAAGTTAAGTGCTATGGGAATTCCTCAAATTGCAGCAATTATGGGAAGCTGCGTAGCGGGCGGTGCTTATTTACCTATCATGAGTGATGAATCATTAATTGTAGAAAAAACAGGAAGTATATTTTTGGCTGGCTCATATTTAGTAAAAGCAGCTATTGGTGAAGTGGTAGATAATGAAACATTGGGGGGTGCAACAACTCATTGTGAAATAAGTGGTGTGACCGATTATAAGTGTAAAGATGACAAAGAATGTTTAGCCACCATTAAAGACATGATGAATAGGTTAGGAGATACGCCAAAAGCAGGATTTAACAGAGAAAAACCAAAATCTCCCTCTAAAAGTATAAGTGATTTACATGGTACATTTCCGGTACAAAGAACAGATAATTACGATGTGAAGAATATCATTAAGCTTTTAGTAGATGATTCTAAGTTTACCGAGTATAAGTCAGATTATGGTAAGACTATAGTTTGTGCTTATGCAAGAATTGATGGTTGGTCTGTTGGAATTGTGGCTAACCAACGACAAGTGGTTAAGACCAAAAAGGGCGAAATGCAATTTGGTGGTGTAATTTACAGTGATAGCGCAGATAAAGCTGCACGTTTCGTGATGATATGTAATCAGAAAAAGATTCCCCTAGTTTTTCTACAAGATGTTAGTGGATTTATGGTGGGAAGTAGGTCAGAACACGGAGGTATTATTAAAGACGGAGCGAAATTAGTTAATGCCATGTCCAACTCTGTAGTTCCCAAGTTTACGGTTGTTATGGGTAATTCATACGGGGCAGGAAATTATGCCATGTGTGGAAAGGCATACGACCCTAGGTTAATTGTAGGATGGCCAACAGCTGAGATTGCGGTAATGGGAGGTGCTCAGGCGGCAAAAGTTCTACTGCAAATTGAAATGGCCTCATTAAAATCTAAAGGAGAAGAAATTTCTAAAGAAAAGGAAGAAGAGTTATTTAACAGCATTAAAAAGAAATATGATGATCAAACTTCTCCTTATTATGCTGCTGCAAGACTATGGGTAGATGCTATCATAGATCCAGTTCAAACCAGAAAATGGATTTCTATTGGAATAGCTGCCTCCGATCAAAACGAAGATTTAAAGCCTTATAAAGTAGGAGTAATTCAAACTTAAATTATACCCCACTGTATTTTCTGTAATTCATCGTTTTCAAACCAAAAACTGATATTTTTTTCTTCAAAAAATAAGGTGGTAGAAGTGTATTCTTCTTCTTTGAAAACATCAGAAACAAAATGACCTAAATTTAACGATTTACTCAGCTCTATAAAGGTATGCTTTGAAATGTGAAAAAGGTAATTATCGTTCAAGTGGAAGTTTTCATCATTTACAGTAAGGCTGGTTAATTTCCAATCATACTCTTCATCAAATGAAGCTGATAATCCTATACTATCGTAGTGAAGAATTTTTGAATTTAATTCACCTATTTTTTCCTTGATTAATTCTTCATCATCAGGTTTTCCAACTAAACCTTTGAAGTCATCAATGGAAATTAGAAATTTAATTCTTCCAAGACCTATGGAAGGTAGAATATTTGTGTGATCCACTAAAGATTATTCAAGAAGTCTACGTAATATCTTACCTACATTGGATTTTGGTAATTCATCTCTAAAGCTTATGCTTTTAGGCACTTTATAGTTTGTTAACTTCGTTCTGCTAAATTCAATTACTTCTTCTTCTGTAAGGCTGTCGTCTTTCTTTACAATAAATGCTCTCACGAATTCAGTCCCGTCTTCATTTTTTTCTCCTCTTACGCCTACTTCAAGTACTTTCGGGTGTTCAGAAATGGCTTTTTCAACTTCATTTGGATATACATTAAATCCTGAAACTAGTACCATTTCTTTTTTACGGTCCACAATTTTAAAATACCCTTCTTCATCCATAGTGCCGATATCTCCTGTTAAAAAATATTCTCCGTGAAAACAGTTTTTGGTGTCTTCTTCTCTGTTCCAATACCCTTTCATTACTTGCGGTCCCTTAATTCCAATTTCTCCGGGTTCTCCTTGAGCAACTTCTTTTAAATCATCATCAAATATTTTCACATCAGTATTCGGAAGAGGAAGTCCTATAGTTCCGCGTTTATGCTTTCCATTATAAGGGTTAATAGTAGCTGCAGGACTGGTTTCAGAAAGTCCATAGGCTTCTAAAAGTGCACATCCTGTTAGTTTTTCCCATTGATCTGCCACCACATCTTGAACGGCCATTCCACCTCCTAAGGCTAACTTTAATCCTTTGAAATCAAGTTGTTTGAATACCTCTTGATTCATTAACCCTATGAATAAAGTATTAACCCCAGTAATGGCTGTAAATGGATTCTTTTTAAGATCAGCACAAAAAGATTTCATATCCCTAGGGTTAGTGATTAAAATATTTTTGGCACCATACCTGAAAAAAGTCATGCAATTAGCTGTCAAAGCAAATATATGGTAAAGGGGTAAAGCGGTTATGATGGTTTCATTTCCTTCATCAATGCTGTTTCCAATCCACTCTTCTACTTGACAAACATTAGCACAAATATTTCCATGGGTTAACTCAGCACCTTTAGAAACACCAGTTGTTCCTCCAGTATATTGCAAAAATGCGGTGTCATCTTTTTCTAATTCTACTGGAGCTCCTTTTTTCCCAGCTGATTCTTTGAGAATTTGCTTTAGGTTTTTGCTGTTGGGTAAATTAAACTTTGGCACCATAGGATTGCCCTCAGCATCTTTTTTAATGTTTCTGATCACAAAGTTTACTATTCCACCTTTGAGACCTCCTAACATGTCACCAATGGTAGAAACGATAACGGTTTCAATCTTGGTTTTTGTTAAGATAGCTTCTAGTTTACTTGCAAAATTTTCTAATATAATGATGGCTTTTGCTCCAGAGTCATTGTATTGGTGAAGCATTTCATCAGCCGTGTAAAGCGGATTAGTATTAACGATGACTAACCCAGCTTTTAATGCAGCGAATATCACAATGGGGTATTGTAATAAATTAGGCATTTGTAGCGCAATTTTATCTCCCTTTTTTAAGTTGGTTTTGTTTTGGAAATACCAAACTATTTCATCAACTCTTGCTGCGACATCGTTGAAACTGATTTCAACGTCCATGTTTTTGAAAGCAACTTGGGGTCCGAATTTTTTGATGGATTGTTCATATATTTCTACAATACTATTGTAATTAATTTCTGTTGTTTTTTTCACAAAATCAGGATAGCTCTTATGCCAGGGAAATTCACTCATGATAATTTGTTTTTAAGTAATTTATATCAATTATCATTAAAGATATAAAAATGTAGCACTTAAGTAAATGATTCTGTAATTATCTGAATCAGGTAAATTCTTTAAATATTGTACATGATAAAAAATCAGATTTAATTGTTATTTTAGAGGAAATAATCAAGGGATATTAAAGATTAGCTTTAATGAGGAGTAGTCAATTTATGGTTTTATTTTCATCTGTAAAGCTTCATTGTTTTATCATTCTACTGACATTTTCGTGGATCAATCAAACGTATGGTCAAGACCCTATCTTTACTCAATTTTATTCAAACCCTATTTATTTAAATCCCGCATTTAGTGGAACTAATAAGTGTCCTCGATTTGTGATGAACTACAGAAATCAATGGCCTGCATTTCCAGGTGCGTTTATTACCACTGCAGCTTCATTTGATAAATACTTTGATAATTTAAAAGGGGGTCTAGGCTTATCCGTTTTAAGTGATCAAGTTGGCAATGGTGTTTTAGTTACTAATCAAGTTAATTTATCTTATGCGTATCACCAACACGTTTCTAGAACCTTCACTATTAATTATGCCTTACAAGGCTCATATATCCAGAAAGCAGCGAATACGAGTAAAATGACATTTGGAGATCAAATTCATTCAAGAAGAGGATTCGTGTTTGGGACGCAAGAAATTCTCAACTTCGAGCCGGTAAACTTCTTTGATTTTTCTGCTGGGATATTAGGCTATACAGATAAATTTTACATGGGATTTGTAGCTCACCATTTGTTAGAGCCTGATGAGAGCCTTCGAACAAATTCACTTAGCGATACTCGTCTTCCAATGCGCTACACTATTCATTTAGGAACTGAATTTGATTTGGCTTCACATTCTCTTTACACTTCTACAGGTGAGAGCATTTCACCTAGCATTTTACTTTCTAAACAAGCCGAATTTACCCAAATTAACTTAGGACTTTATTATAAAAGCGGGAACTATGTTGTTGGTTTTTGGTACAGAAATAGAGATTCTTTCATACTTACGTTAGGATTGGAATCTGAGCACTTAAGAATAGGGTATAGCTATGATATCACTACTTCACAGCTAACTCCTCAGTCTGGTGGTTCTCATGAAGTTTCACTAGCTTACAAATTTTATTGCAAGCCTAAAATCAAAAGCTACAGGACCATGTCTTGTCCTTCTTTTTAATCCGGGATAATTAAACCGTCTTTCATTTCAATCTTACGATCTGCTAGTTCGGCAAGTTTTAAATTATGGGTAACAATTACAAAAGTTAGTCCTAGCTCTTCTCTCAATTTAAAAAAGAGTTCATGTATTTCATTTGCCGTTTTCGTATCTAAATTACCGCTGGGTTCGTCTGCAAGAATAACGTTAGGTTCATTCATTAAAGCTCTTGCAATACTAACTCTTTGTTGCTCACCACCAGATAATTCACTCGGTCTGTGATTTAATCTTTGATCTAGTCCAAGAGTATGAAGTAGGAATTTAGCTCTTTCAATGGAATCCTTCTTAGGCTTTTTAGCGATATAACTGGGTAAACACGTGTTTTCTAGTGCTGTAAATTCAGGCAATAAGTGATGAAACTGAAAAACAAAACCGATGGATTGATTTCTAAATTTAGCTAACTCTTTTTCTTTAAATTTACTTAGATCTTTTCCTTGTATAGAGACATAACCCGAAGTAGGTCTTTCAAGGGTTCCGATTAATTGCAATAATGTAGTTTTTCCTGCACCACTCTTTCCTACAATAGAGACCATTTCCTTTTCATTAATGTTAAGGTCAATCCCTTTTAGAACTTCTAACTCCCCAAATTTTTTTGTCAGTTTACTTGTCTGAATCATTAATCCAAATTTAACTACTTTATCGATTTTAATTCCGTAAAGTGATTTTTTTATTTGTGGACAATTTTATTTAGCTATTTAGATGATTGGAATTTTCAAATTTTTACTTTTACTGAAAATTAAATTTCATACAAATGAATCTTCACGAATACCAAGGGAAATCAATTTTAAAAAGTTATGGTGTGGCCATACAAGAAGGCATCGTAGTGGATAATCCTTCTGATGCACTTAAAGCAGCTGATGAGCTTCAAAAAGAAACCGGAACAGATTGGTTTGTAGTCAAAGCACAAATTCATGCTGGGGGTAGAGGTAAAGGTACCATTACTGAAACAGGCTCTCACGGTGTGGTTATTGCAAAAGGAAAAGGGGAAGTAGAAGGTAAGGTTAAAGGTATACTTGGAGGTCATTTGGTTACGGCTCAAACATCAAGTGAAGGAAAAAAAGTAAATAAAGTATTGATAGCAGAAGATGCATATGCTCCTGATTTTGATAAAACTAGTGAGTTTTACATGTCTGTTTTATTGAATAGAGAAACATCTCGAAACATCATCATGTATTCAACTGAAGGGGGAATGAATATTGAAGAAGTAGCTGAAGAAACCCCCCATCTTATACACAAAGAAGAGATTGATCCCAAAGTTGGTATAACGCCATTTCAATGTCGAAAAATCGCTTTTAATCTTGGTTTAAGTGGAAAATCATTTAAAGAAATGGTCAAATTTGTTAAATCTCTTTATGCTGCATATGAAGGTTGTGATGCCTCGCTGTTTGAAATAAATCCAGTCCTCAAAACATGTGACGATCGAATCTTAGCTGTTGATTCTAAAGTTACATTAGACAATAACGCATTATACAGACACAAAGATTACGCTGAATTAAGAGATTTTTCTGAAGAAGATCCTATGGATGTTGAGGCAGATAAAGCGGGTTTAAACTATGTGAATCTGGATGGTAATGTGGGTTGCATGGTAAATGGCGCTGGATTGGCTATGGCTACAATGGATATCATCAAACAAAGTGGTGGTGATCCGGCAAACTTCCTTGACGTAGGTGGTACAGCTGATGCTGATAGGGTTGAAAAGGCTTTTAATATCATTTTGAAAGACACCAACGTTAAAGGAATTTTAGTCAATATTTTTGGCGGTATTGTTAGGTGTGATCGCGTTGCAAATGGTATAGTACAAGCCTACAAAAGCATAGGAAACATCCCTGTTCCAATCATAGTTAGATTGCAAGGTACCAATGCAATTGAAGCCAAATCTATTATTGATAATTCCGGTTTAAATGTTCACTCTGCTATTACATTAAGAGAAGCTGCAGATAAAGTCAAAGAGGTAATAAGCTAGTACTCATAAATAGTTACTCCACTTCTTATTTTGGGTTCTATCCATGTACTTTTTGGTGGCATGGTTTCCCCTAAATCAGCTATTTGAATTATTTCATCCATGGTGTGTGGAAATAATTTTAGCAACATTCCATTTTCTAGCTTATCTATTTTTGAGAGTGTGTTATGGTTCGTGTCCATACCACTAATAAATTCAACTCTTTTGTCTTTTCTAAGATCAGGTATGTTTAATATAGAGTTCAAGATGAAATCTGAAACCAGTTGACTATTTAGTTTTTGTTTATAGCTTAAGTTTTCAAGCACTTTCTTTTTAATGGTGAGTAAATACCATTTCTTTTTAAAATACATCCCGATTTCCTTTTTATTGGATGGAGAAACTTCATTAATCTCTCCTTCAGATAATACAAAATATTCATTCAATGCTTTGAATAAGCTATTTTTATTATGCGGAGATATATTTTTCACTAATCGGTTAAATTCAATGATGTGGACATTTTGTGTATCTACCAAAAAGGATAAAAAATATTTACTGGATTCCTTGTGTTGATGACTTTCAAAATACAGCTTTGAAGACGCGGCTCTGTGATGACCATCTGCAATATATATATTATCTACTTTTTTGAAAGCGTTCACTATTTTCTCCACTGTAACAGGGTCATCTATGATCCATAATTCATGATTCTTATTATCTGTTGTGGTGAATTCATATTCTGGTCTCTCTACTTTTTTTGAGGATATGATATTTGCTATTTCATTATTGAATTCATAAGATAAAAGGACAGGTTCTGCATGAAAATGACAAACATCAAGGTATTTCTTGAACAGGTTTTCTCTTTTTAAAATGGTGTTTTCATGCTTTTTGATTGAATCATTACTGTAATCTAAAACAGAAGCTCCTGCAATTATCCCTGTGAATTCACCTATTGGTGTAGTTTGTTTATACACATAGAAAGATGACTTTTGGTCTTGTATAAACAAGTCGTTTTTTTTGAATTTTTCGTATTGATCTTTAACTAAGTTAAATCGTTCAATGCTATTAGGCTTTGTACCATGGTTTTTCTTAAACTCTGGATTTATAACATGTAGAAATGAGTATGGATTTGTCTCTAGCTTAGCTTTTAAATGGCTTTTTTCATACGTATAATAAGGTCTAGAAGATACTAAATGAACCTTGCTTCTCTTTGGCCTAACTGCTTTAAATGGAACGATATCTGCCATGTTAATGGCAATTTAACAAAATTATTTTTGGTAAAAATCAATTATTTTTTCTGCTAACTCGGTTCCAATTCTATCTTGAGCTTCTGTTGTTGCAGCTCCGATGTGAGGAGTTAATGATGTATTCTGTAGCGAAAGTACATCCAATCTTGGTTGTGGTTCACCTACAAAAACATCAAGTGCTACAGCCCCTACCTTTCCATTATTAACGGCTTCTATTAAATCGTCTTCATCAATAACTCCACCTCTTGCTGCATTCACAATTTTAACACCATCTTTCATCAAATCAAATTCAGTTTTAGAAATGATAGGCTTTTTATCTGCAGGCATTGGCACATGCATTGATATGTAATCTGAATTCTTTAAAAGTGTTTCTAAATCTGTCGTTTTTATGGAAACGTCCACTTTTTGATCAGCTATGTCAATAGATAAGGTCACTTCTGGTAAGAATGGATCAAAAGCCACCACCTTCATCCCATTGCCCAGAGCATATTTCGCTGTAAATTGTCCAATTCTCCCAAAGCCAATAACACCTAAGGTTTTTCCTCTCAACTCACTTCCCTTAGCATATTTTTTCTTGAGCACTTTAAAAGAAGTATTTCCTTCAGTTGGCATATGCCTATTGGAATCATAAACAAATCTTGAAATGTTAAATAAATGAGCCATAACCAATTCGGCTACAGACTGTGACGAAGCAGCGGGAGTATTGACCACAAGTATTCCTTTATCCCTAGCATAATCTACATCTATATTATCCATTCCTACTCCTCCTCTTCCAATAATTTTGAGTGACGAACACTGATCAATGATGTCTTTTCTTACTTGGGTAGCACTTCTTACTAAAATTACTTCTATGGAGTTAGAATTAATGTATTCAATTAAATTGGCTTGCTCAACTTTATCGGTGATTACATTGAAGCCAGCATCTTTAAGGGCGTTAATTCCAGAGTTTGATAAACCGTCATTAGCGAGTATATTCATTTTATCCTTTTTTGTTTGTTAGTTCTTGCATTACATCAACAAGTGTTTTAACACTTTCTAATGGCATTGCATTATACATGGAAGCTCTAAATCCTCCAACAGATCGATGTCCTTTTAATCCACTAATATTTGCATCAGAGAGCATAGACATAAATTCTTCATTAAGTTCTTCATTATTTAATCTGAAGGTAGCGTTCATGGTACTTCGATCTTCCACTTCTGCGGTGCCAGTAAATAATGGATTTTGATCTATTTCGTTATATACAAGTTCAGCCTTTTGATTGTTTATTTTTTCGATGGTATCTAAGCCTCCTATGCCCTTTAACCATCTTAACGTTAACATGGATGCATAAACGGCAAATACAGGTGGGGTATTAAACATGGAGTCTTTATCAGCATGTGTTTTTAAGTCTAACATAGTAGGAATCGCCACGCTACTTTTTCCTAGAATGTCTTTCTTGAAAATGTACACCGTTGTTCCTGCGGGTCCCATGTTTTTTTGTGCTCCAGCGTAAATTAAATCAAAGTCACTTACATTTATTTTTCTTGAAAAAATATCTGAAGACATGTCACATACAAGAGGGACATCTCCAGCGTAAAAATCTTTAATTTGTGTTCCAAAAATGGTATTATTTGATGTGACGTGAAAATAATCTAGATCACTTGTAACTTCATAGTTTTTGGGAATGTAGTTGAAATTCTGATCTTCAGAAGAAGCTACGATCTTACTATTTCCCATAAAATTAGCTTCCTTGGCCGCTTTTTTAGCCCATGCACCTGTGACAAGATATCCTCCACATTTGTTTGTTCTCATCATGTTGTAAGCAGCTTTTAAAAATCCTAAGCTTGCCCCTCCTTGTAAAAAAAGCACATCATAATTATCCGGAACATTTAACACTTCTTTGACTAAAGAGCGAGCTTCGTCCATCACTTCAACAAAATCCTTACTTCTGTGCGAAATTTCAATTAAAGAGAGGTTAAGAT
>JAYPLD010000056.1:0-13618 GCA_038129265.1 Crocinitomicaceae bacterium | reverse complement strand
ACTCCTTTTTTAACTGAAACATAAAAGTTCTTGGAGATCCCATGTATGCAGGTCTTATTAGATAGGATTTATTAAATACATTTTCACACAGAAATCCCAATGTAAACGTATCATTAATATTGTATTTCAGCCTAAAATCAAAAAGATGGTAACCATGATTTAACGCATCCATAGAACGATTAATTCCGATATCAATAGTTCCAAATGCAGGCCTTTCTGTATTAAATAAATCTGTAGTAAATACACCATCAATATTTCTTATTCTTGAGTTGTATTGATGAGAAAATCCAAGAGTCAATTTATTTTTATAAACCACCTCAAAATCAAATCTAGCCGTTGTGGTATTTCTGTATTTTAAAATGGAGTTAGTAGTATCAGAACTTGTGTTATTAAATGTGTATCCCACGTTATTAAAATAATTAGTGGCAAAAACGGAATCAGGATATACAGAAAATGGTCTAGAAACCGTTACTCCACTTAATATCGAAAAATTCCAATTTTCACCAACAGCTCCTCCTCCATTCAAAGTTATTTCGAGTCCAGGTATTCTGGTTTTACCTACATTTCTTGAGCTAAAACCAATTCCTCCAAGAGATTCTGTTAAAGGATTACCCCATTGTCCAAAGGTGAATTCCATCATATTATCGTATTCCATAACAAACCCAACTAAATCAATATAACCTTTAAAATCATCTATTTTCAATACCTTTTTTAGGCCAATTTCAGCTGTCCAGCCGGACTCAGGTTTGAGATTTGGATTATTATATAAATTAACAGGACCTATGTCACCTTGCATAAATAGTTCTGTAATAGTTGGGAAGCGAAAACCCTGTCCAAATGAAGATCTAATATTAAAGCCTTTTGTTAATTCGTAATTCAGTCCTCCTCGAAATACGGGTCTACCAACAACTACACTGTCTAAATCAAAATACTCGTATCTTGCTCCAGTAGATACGTTTAACTTTCCAAAATCGTGATCTAATTGAGCATATCCACTAAGATTAATTCCATTTAGTTGACCACCATAAGCTCCTGTTCTACCCATTAAAGTCGTTGCTGTAATTCCAGATGTAAAAGTAGTTTGGTCAGTTTGAAATTGATTCTGATACTCATTATAGGTTAGTAAAGAAGTGATATAGGTTTCACTATTATTTACGTAACCTATATTTCTTCTCATTATGCGTGAACGTAAAGTGTGTTTAAAGAAGTTTTGATAAATGGTAATGGAAGGATCAATGTAAAAACGGCTTCCAAAGCTGGGTAGATCCGTATCTGCTAATGGAATGTACGGGGTTGTATCGTTTACCCACATAACAAACATGCCGTTTTCTCTCTGCATAAAATTGGCATTTAAACCGAAAGTAACATTATCATAAACCAATTTGGTGTTAGCTGCTAATCTCGTTTGTACATTATTTACTGTTTGTATGTAGCCCATATCATTGTAATGACTGGCAGATAAGACCATATTAAAATTCTTAATTTTTCTAGAATGTGTCAAACTTAAACCTGACCTCATACGAGTAGTATCACCCCACCATTTATTTCTTAAATCAGCAGGATTGTCCCAAATACCAACAAAAGAACGAACGGTAGTTTTCGGATCTATAGAAGGCATTTTTGTTTTAATGTTAACAACACCATTTAATGCCGATGATCCGTAAAGAGAAGATGACGCCCCTTTTATAATTTCCATTTGTTCAATATTTTCCATAGGAATTAGGTTGAATTCTACTTCTCCTTGGTCAGCTGATAAAATGGGCATATCATCTACCATTACTAACACCCTACTTCCAGTTCCATAACTCCATCCACTACCTGCGCGTATATTCAATTGACCATCTATTAACTGAACACCTGGAGCGTTTCTAATTACATCGGCTAATGTGACACAATTTTTACTATCAATTAATTTAGCTCCAATTACATCTACTGATACCGTAACTTCTTCCAATTTTTGTTCAAATTTTGAAGCAGATACTACCATCACGTCTAGTTCTGATGATTCTTCTGACAGCGTAATATCCGTTGTCATATCTTTATTTATATCTACATCAATCAGTTTAGTTTCATATCCCACATATGAAATCATTATTTTATGACTGCCCTTTTCAAGTACAAGAGAAAATTTACCATTAAAGTCTGTAATTGCTCCCTTGCTATTATTCACCTTTACATTGACTCCAATTAATGTTTCTCCTGTCTCATCATCTTTTACGGTACCTTGGTAAGCATATTGGGCGTGTGAGTAAACAAATACTAGATTAAAAAAAATGACAATACTTATCTTAAAAAGTCGCACTGAGGTATTTTATTTAGAAACGATTACTTTTTTGTTTAAAACACCATTTGATGTTTCTAATTGAAAAATATAATAACCTGCATTAAAACTGTGCATTGATAACTGAATTGAAGTAGCATTTACACCATCTATAGTATCAATTAGTTTCCCTGTTAAATTTAAAATTTTGATTGAAATTATCTCATCGTTAGACATCACCTGTAGGATATCTTTTACAGGATTTGGAAATATTTTCAAAACATTATGTTTTTGTAACAAAGTACTCAAATTGTTTCCTGCATTTATAACTGGGAATACTACGTCATCAATCCATGCCGCATCTGCACCTGAACTAACACTAAAATCCTTAGCATAATCCCATTTAAATTGGTGCGTTCCAGGATTTATACTGTAGGTTTCTAGTGACCAATCGTCTTCTCCACTCCAGGAGTCCATCTCTACATTATCGATGAAAAATTTCAAGTAATCATAACCAGACTCAGACGACACTTTTTTCATAAATTGGAGATCAGACTGTGCAGTAACATTTAAATTTAGTGTTAGAATTGAATTGGTGTTATGTGCCGAATTTGAAGATGACAAAGCAAAGTCATCACTATAATAAATTTGAGAATCATGAATCCAAGGATAGGTGAAATTATTGGTCCAACCCGAAGTGGAAATACCTCCATCATCAAAATCCTCTACAATTAACCCTACAATTAAGGTGAACTGCTGTTGATTAACATACCCTCCATCAGTTATATCATAAGTAAAAGTTACCGGTGTTCCATAAGCAATGGAAGAATCAATCACTACATTAAAAATGGCATCTTCAGTAGTAGAAATAGCTAACGAATCTAGATTATAACTGCTGTTGAAAAATTGTATGTCAGGATGACTACATGAAAGACTGGTTATAAGGTTTTTATGATCTGCATGACCACTATTTTTTGTAGGTAAATAAATACTTAAAATTTCACCTGGATCTAATCGACCATTATCATTTCCAAATTGATGATCATCTACCCAAAGATCAGTTGCGATTGTATTGGGAGAATTTACTTTTATATTAAAATAAGTAGACCAACTGTTGTTTTGGTTGTCTTCAATCATGGTTAACAATTGTATTACCTCTTGGTCAGGTGTAGTTTCTGAGACATTGAATTTAAATGCACTTGTATTTTGTATGCTCTGACCTGCCTGGATGGAACCAAAATAAGATGAATCCGTTAATACTGTTAAATATGAATTTGCAGATGTTAAGTTTGCGTATACTCCGAAGGCATCCACATTTCCAAAGTTTTTTAATGTGGCATCTACAGTATGGGTCTCTCCAAAATCTATACTTCCGTTATAGTTACCATAAACTTCGTTAAAGACATTGTTAGCATTTGAAATGAAAACACCATTTGGGGGCATGATTTGTATGGACCCCATGTATGGAATTTTATTTTGTTTGGTAACTACCACGAAAAGTGAATCCATGGTAACTACTCCGCTAATATCCATAGATATGGAACCAGTTGAAGAAGTTAACCCAGCATCTATGGCTATACCATTTTGAGTTAAAGACACATAAGTACCTTCTTCAGAAATGATATCAATCGTTGATAATCCTAACGGTATCACTTGATCATGCTGAACAGATAATGGGGCTGGAACACCTAAGTAGGTCATTAATGAAGGGTCTCCCATAAGATGATATATTTCATTGTAATAATCATCTGCACCACCTGCTTGCGTTACCGCTAAGTTACCACCCATCATAATTTGTGCGTTTGTAGTAAACCACTCTGTTTCAGGCTCTCCATTTGCATGAAATAATCGATCAAAAAAACCAAGATTATTAGCATTATAAGTTGGATTTGTTAAAATAGAGCCATTTCCTACTGCAAACCAATAATCTTCATTCCAATAGGTATTGTTAGATCCACCAATATAACCAATAGCTCCCTTATTACTGACTCTAAGTAAAGCTTCGCCAAAACACTCGGGATCATCAAACTTATTGGATTGACAGCAATTACCAATCATTAATGGTAATTTACCAAAGTTGGTCATGTTTTGCACATCTGTACATGTAAATCCAGGGTCAGCCCAACCTTGAGAATAACCATGAGCTGTATAATTAGCTATACCACAGCCGTTATTGATGTCACTCAATATTTGACTAGCTGAACTCCCTGATGCTGGATATAAATAGGTGTGTGCATTTATTCCATTGGAGCTGTTTGTGTAGTATTGATTGGCGTAATTAATTTGACCATTTCCGTAAGTAGGTGCCATTGCCGCATCAACACCGGAGATCATCACTGCATCGGCTAAAAACGATGGATCTTGAAAATTATACATTTCATAATCAATGGTTTTGGCAACCATATGCTGAATTTCTTGAGGATTAGATGAAGAAAATCTTCCGTAATATACATCAGCATAAAAATCACCGTTTCCGTCATATTCAGCGTAATAAAGGTCGCTTACATGATTCCCTTGAGTACCACTAAATGAAGGAATCTCGTTCACGTCACCAACTAATAAAATGTATGATGGAGGATTATTTGATCCAGGATTATTATACAAATTTTGTAAATAATTTTTAATGGATGAAGTTGTATTACCCACATTAGGATCATCTGTATAAGCTTCAATTACATGAAAACCTTTTTTTGTTTTCCAGTCCACAAAGGGTTGTAAAACCTGTTCAAAAGAACGATCAGAAACAATCACATATGTGGTTGGATGAGTTGTAATAACATCCTTATTGGAGAATATAGGACTACGATTTATAAACTGATTAAAAATGGGTGAAAATTCAGCCTGATTGTATGCTGCATAATTTAATCTAGTTTGATTTAAATCTGCTTTCAAAAATTGAATTTCAAATTTTATATCATGATATACTTTAAGTTGATTGGTACTAGGATTGTATTCAAAAGGACAAATTTCTAGTCTAGACATTTGATGCTTTCTTATTACCCCTTTTTGAATCAGTGAAACCAATTCATAACCTATGAACTTATTTTGATTATAAAATTTTTGGTCCATTTTAAAAACAACTTGTGATGGATCTTCACTTTTGGAAATGGATCTTTGATGTGGCTTAATTATAGGGAGTTGTAGCTGATTTAAATCTATAGTTTCAAAAGAAACTTTTTTTATGGTAATCTTTATTTCGCCACCATTGGGCACTTCAATTAGTTCATTAAATTGAGGTAGTGCTGGTTTGCCAATTTCTTGGTGTTCATAAAAACCTTTTTTATCAATTGTGGTGTAGTACGTATGGTTTGCTGCTATTTTAGAAAAGGTAATTTGATCTAATTTGAAATTAAATTCATAATTATTTTGGTTAACCTCACTGATTTCAAACAAAAAATCCTTGTTTGGAAAGGAATATTGTTGTGCATAAAACCCAAGTAAAGGGGCAAATAGGAAAATTAAAAAACTTCTTTTGAATATCATTTAGGTGAAAATTAGATCACAATTTACTAATTATTTCCTTTTGAATTTTCAAATTTGACTCATATTGTTTACCATTGACATCTAATTCTATTTGACATCTTAAGGACACTTTACATATCTATTATATTGTTTTGTTTTTCGGAATTATCTTTTTGTCAAAGTGTGTATAACGATTATCCTCAAATTGATAAGAAACTAAAATACACTGCTGAGCATAAAGAAGTTAATCAAACCCATTTACAAGAATCAAATACATTAGATGACAACAAAAGTAAAGACGAACCAGAAAATAATGATGATACTTTTAAAAACTCCAGTAGTTCAATAAGATTAACTGCTATCAGCAATGACCCTAGAATCAGGAGGTTTTTCACAAAAACATACAGCGTGGTGGATATCTATTGCAAAAGGAATAGATTATCTAAAAGGAAACTATGCTCAGCAATTATTTCTGAAATTTACTAGATTAAATCAACTCTAGTTTTCTCATATGGTATCTTACTAGGTTTTCAACCGGTTTTTGAATAATATTCCCGAGAATGATGTTATTCTTATTTGCAGCAAACTTCAACTCATTTTCATAAATCTTACTAATTGAGCCAATAAAATGGGTCTTTACTGATTTAGATTCAGGGTAACAACAAACGTGGATTTTTATAAATTCATCCATACCATCTTTAACCATTTCCGTCACATATGAGGTTTCTTTAAATTTCGATATGAATTTCATAAATGATGCTAAATACACATTAGCATGAGGTTTCATATAAACACGTTCAAAAATAGCTGCTTTGGTGATGTTAAGTTCATTCTCTAATCCATACTTTATCTCAGCTGGAAGTTTATTATACAGGTAATCTCTTAATAATTTTTTTCCATAATAAGCTCCTGAACCTTCATCACCCAACACATATGCAATTGCTGGCACCTCTTCCCTTACATTTTCTCCATCGAAAAAGCATGAATTAGACCCAGTACCTAGGATACATGAGATGGACGGTTCATCTTCATAGGTAGCTAATGCACAAGCTAACAGGTCGTGATCAACACTAGAATCTGCATTAGGAAACAAACGATTCATAGCCTTTAAAACGATTTGATTCATTTCATTACTAGAACAGCCAGCACCATAGAAAAAGACTTTTGAAACATGATCAGAATAGGCTACTAATTCTACGTTTTTTTGCACCGTAGAAACAATTAAATCTGTAGAATGAAAAAAAGGATTGAAACCTATGGTTTTAAAATATTGTTTTTCATTCGACTCATCTATTAAAACCCAATCTGTTTTAGTAGAACCACTTTCAGCAATTAAAATCATAACTTTATCTTTTATATTCAACTATCCAAGAACCTCCTACACTAAGTACATTTTCCAAAGCAAGATAATCTTGGTAATTTAATTCATTAATTCCGCCTGTTGGACAAAATTTTATTTGACTAAACAAAGCGTTAAATTGTTTTAACATTTTTAACCCTCCAGAAAGCTCTGCAGGAAAAAATTTCAATGTATCTAATCCAAATTCCATCGCATTCATGATATCATTTACAGACGACACACCAGGAAGAAATGGTATAGAGGTACTATCTAAACATTTTAGCAAATAAGTAGAAGAACCTGGACTTACTATAAAATCAACTTGGTTGTTTTCACAAAAATCAACATCATCTTTATTTACGACTGTGCCTACACCAACAGCTATTTGATCAGCAAATTTACCCTTAACTATAGAGACTGCTTTTCTGCTTATCTCATTTCTAAGTGTAATTTCAATACACTTTATTTTATTGCTCATTAAATGATGAACCACATCATCGATCTGACTAAGATTAGAGAAGGTGACTACAGGGACAACCTTATGTTGAGATAATATGTTTCGAATGCCGTTTTGTTTAGTCATGTAAATTTAAAATTGATGCGCCTTCTTCACTCGGTGAAATTATATTTCTCATGTGTTGAAATAATTCAACCCCATTACCATAATTTTTTCGACTAGGAACTGCTAATTTTCGTGATTTTAGCTCAGTTTCTTCAACAAGAATATTTAGACTGTAATGCAAAGGATCTAATTCTATGGTATCTCCACTCCTTACCTTTCCTATGTTTCCTTCATCCATTGCTTCAGGTGTAATATGAATCGCGGCAGGTACTTTACCTGAGGCTCCTGACATTCTTCCATCAGTCAACAAAGCTACTTTATAACCTTGATGTTGTAGAATAGATAAAATGGGTGTTAACTGATGCAGCTCTGGCATTCCATTTGCTTTTGGACCTTGAAAATTAACCACTAAAACAAAATCTTTATTTAGTTGACCTTTATCAAACATCTTTTTAAGCTCAGATTGGTTGTCAATAACTATGGCCTCAGCCTTCACATACCAGTTTTCAGGATCAACAGCAGAAACTTTTATAACTGATGTCCCCAAATTACCTTTTAATACTCGTATTCCACCGTTTTCACTAAAAGGTTTTTTAGTACCTGCAATAATAGCATCATCTTTACTACGTGAAGCCGTCTGAGTATATCTTAAATTATTATTATCTATGTCAGGAAAAAGCGTGTATTTCTCAAGTCCCTCTCCCATAATAGTTTGAACATCATTGTGTAGTAAATCACTTTTTAAAAGTTCATTCATCAAAATGGTCATTCCACCAGCATTATGAAACTCATTTATATCTGCTTTTCCATTGGGATACACTCTTGTAAGTAACGGAACGTGTTCTGAAATATCCGATAAATCTTGCCAATTTATTTTAATGCCTGCAGCAGCTGCAATAGCCACTACATGTAATGTTAAATTAGTGGATCCTCCAGTAGCTAATAGACCAACTAATCCATTCACTATTGTTTTTTCGGATATAATATCTTTAAGTAATCCTACTTGAGAATTGGCGTTGCTTTTCACCAATCGAACAGCTTCTTTATTTAGCTCTTCTCTTAATGTTGAATTGGGAGAAACGAACGATGAACCAGGAAGGTGAAGACCCATAATTTCCATGAGCATTTGATTACTATTAGCCGTACCATAAAAGGTACACGTTCCCTTCGAATGATAAGAAGCAGATTCTCCTTCTAAAAGTTCTTTTTTTCCAATTTTACCTTGAGCAAAATCTTGTCTAATTTTATTTTTCTCATCATTAGAAATTCCTGTTGGCATAGGTCCTCCAGGAACAAAAATAGTGGGTAAATGACCAAATTTTAGTGCCCCAATAAGCAATCCGGGTACTATCTTATCACAAATACCCAAACACATTACTGCATCAAACATGTTATGTGATAATCCTATGGCTGTTGACATGGCAATTACATCTCTACTAAGTAAAGAAAGTTCCATTCCTTGTTGTCCTTGAGTTACTCCATCACACATAGCGGGAACACAAGAAGCAACTTGAGCTACGGCTCCAATTCGTTGTGCTTGCTCTCTAATGAATTTGGGGTATTCTTCATAGGTCTTGTGAGCTGACAACATATCATTGTAAGCACTTACAATACCAATATTTACTGCTTTTTCCCCTTTTAAATCTGACTTTTCATGCAAATCGCATCCCGCAAAAGCATGAGCAAGATTACCACAGCTTAAAGAAGACCTATTCACCTTATTTTGAATGGCATCCTCCATTTGAAGAAGATATTTCTCTCTGGAAGATTTACTCCTTTCGATAATTCTATTGGTAATATGTTGTAATTGCTTATTCATTATGGAGACCAAAATATTTCTAAATCTGCCGAATGCGAATTGATACAATAACTAATGGGGAGTAAATTTTCCCTAGCATTATTAATAACTTGCTTTTTCTTTTCGCCTTTAACATACAGCAGTAATTTTTGTGTATTCAAGAGCGATTTTAAATTATGTGTAATTCTTTTTGTTGGTTTTGAAGGTGCTTCATTGGTTTGAATATCAGGCTGAATAGCGGAAAGGGCCATTTCAGTTGAGGATGTATTTGGAAAAAGAGAAGCCGTATGCCCATCTGTTCCCATACCAAGCAGCACAATCGTTTTTTCATCTAAAAAAGCCATATTACTATTTCTGCATAAACGTAAATTTACATCTTCAGATTCTAGGTCATAAACCATTGGGGTAAACGAACTTTTAGCTATGATCTCATCTCCTAAAGCAGCCTTTATGTTCTTGTAGTTACTATCCTTGCTTTCATTTTCAACCCATCTTTCATCTACAAGACCAATCTCCACCTTTTCCCAATCTAAAGAGAAAGATTTAAATTTTCGATATAAATTCATAGGTGTAGAACCTCCAGATAGTAACAACTTAGCAAAACCTCTAGACTTAATTGAAATTTGCAACTGATGCTCGATGCGTTTTAATAAGCTAAGTTCTAGTGTTGTTTCAGAGTTAAATTCGTTCCAATTCATTTTTTTGAAGTTTTATGCCATTCTTCACCTTCATCTAATATTTTATCTCCAGGACCGTCAGTTCCAGCCATGTACAATTCATTTTCTATTTGTAAAGCCTCCCAATTTTTACTAATAGATGTAATCCATTCCCATGATGCTTTTACTTCATCATTACTCATAAAAAGGGTTTGATTTCCTCTTACCACGTCCATCATTAGTCTTTCATATGCTTCAGGAAGTCTACCCACAAAAGAACCCATGTAATCCATTTTCATCGATAATGGTTTGTATCGATAGCCACCTGGGCCAGGTACTTTAATCATATGGACAAACTCTATTTTTTCTTTTGGCTGTAACCTAATAATTAATTTATTGGATATCAACGGTTTTTGCTCTGGAAATATATTATGAGGGACTTCCTTAAAGGTAATTACTATTTCAGAGAATTTATCAGACATTCTTTTACCGGTTCTTAAATAAAACGGAACACCCTTCCATCTCCAATTGTCAATGTATGTTTTAAGAGCAACAAATGTTTCTGTGTCAGATTCATATGTCCCCACTTCTTCAAGGTAGGAACCCAGCATTTTCCCTTTTTTCTTTCCTCTAGCATACTGTCCTCTAACCGTATCTGTTTGTATTGATTTCTTATCAAATTTTCTCAGAGACTGAAGAATTTTCAACTTTTCTGTTCTAACTTGAGAAGCTGTTAAAACAGAGGGTGGCTCCATAGCAATTAAACAAAGTAACTGAAGCAAATGATTTTGAACCATATCCAATAAGGCTCCATATTGATCGTAATAACCTCCCCTACTTCCAACACCTAATTTTTCAGCAGCTGTAATTTGTACACTTTTTACATGATTTGAGTTCCAACTGCTTTCAAACACATAATTAGCAAAACGCAATACCATTAAATTCTGCACCGTTTCTTTTCCCAAGTAATGATCAATTCTGTAAACTTGATCTTCTGAAAAATACTCCAATATCTTTTGATTGATCTGTGCTGAAGAATCTCCATCCTTTCCAAGCGGTTTTTCTAATACAATCCTAGAATCATGTGTAATTAAATTTGATTTATCTAATGATTTTGCTATATCTCCAAATACAGAAGATGGAGTAGCTAAATAGTATACTCTAACCTTGTTTTTAGAATTATCGAACCATTTTTCTAGCGATTTATATCTGCCATCATGAGATTTTGCGTCAACAACTTCAATACAACTAAGTAACTGCTCCCATTTTTCAATATCAACACCATCAATTTTTTTGACCTCTGATCTTAATGTTTTCATAAAAACATCTTTATCCTCTGGTCTTCTTAGCATGGCTGCAATTCGACTATTTGCTTTTATTTGACCCTCTTCGTATCTAAAGTAAAGAGCAGGAAAAATTTTTCTAAAGGCTAAATCACCATTAGCACCAAAGATGACCAAATCAAAACTTTCGATGGATGCTATGCTTTTTTCACTTATCATTTGGGACAAATATATAGTTATTGTTTAAAATACACTTAGTCATTTTGTGTTAAATCTACAAAAATTATAACGTCATTATGACGTTTAGTTAAAAAAGTTTTTACTTTTAACAAAATTCAATCATGAAAAAATGGCTATTAATCGGGGCTATCGGTACACTACTTAGTTGTACTAATAGTAACAATGAAGTGAAAATCAACAAACCATCTCATTGGAAAAATAACGCTACTATATACGAACTCAACGTGAGGCAATTTTCAGAAAATGGAGATTTTAGATCCATCCTACCCCACCTGAAGAGATTAAAATCGATGGGGGTTAAAATCATTTGGTTAATGCCCATACACCCAATTGGAGAATTAAATCGAAAAGGGAGTTTAGGAAGCTATTATTCCATAAAGGATTACAAGGAAGTAAATCCAGAATTTGGAAATAAAGAAGATTTCAAAATACTGGTTGATAGTATTCACAAATTAGATATGAAAATCATTATTGATTGGGTAGCTAATCATACCTCATTTGACAACGCTTGGGCAATGGATCATAAAGATTGGTATACGCTAGATTCTAATAACAATCTCCAGCCGCCTTTGGGAACAGACTGGTGGGATGTAGCTGATTTAAATTATGAAAATAATGAATTAAGAAACGCCATGACAGACGCACTACTATACTGGGTTAATGAATTTGACATTGACGGATATAGATGCGATGTAGCTTCATGGGTGCCAGACGACTATTGGAAAAGTGCCATTGACACCCTAAAACAAACAAAGGATGTATTTATGCTAGCTGAAGCGGAAGGAAAAAACTTACATGATGCTGGATTTGACATGACGTACAACTGGAGTTACATGCATGTTACAAATGAAATAGCAAAAGGAAATCAAAACCTTAGCTCCTTAGACTCTTTATTGATAGTAGAAGATAGTGTATATAACAGCCATGACATTAGAATGTATTTCACTACCAATCATGATGAAAACTCCTGGAATGGCACAGCTTATGAAAGATATGGAGCATCTTTTGAGGTACAAACCCTACTAGCATTTACTATGCCAGGAATGCCATTACTTTATAATGGCCAAGAAAGTGGACTTGACAAAAGATTAAGATTTTTTGAAAAAGATACGATTGAATGGGGAGAATATTCCCATCAAGATTACTTTACAAAGCTGTATAAGTTGAGAATAGAAAATTCAGCTATGTGGAATGGCGACACCAATACTGTTTTTGAAAAAATTGAAACAAAGTTTGAGAATTTATTTGCTTTTAGAAGAAAAAATGAAAATCAACAGGTCACTGTACTACTTAATTTTGATGAAGATAGTTTAGTTATTGAAAACTATAAAGAATTAGGTATAGGTGGTTACAGTATGGATTACATGGAAGGGAAAATGATTCCAAAAACCATAACTATCCCTGCAAACAATGGCAAAATTTACATAGATTAGGTCTAATGAATCAAAAACCAAAATTATCTTTTTGGCAAATTTGGAACATGAGCTTTGGGTTTTTAGGAATCCAATTTGGCTTCGCCCTTCAAGGTGGGTTTATGTCGAGAATTTTTCAAACGCTGGGTGCTGAAAAAGAAGCCATTCCAATGCTTTGGATTGCAGCACCATTAACAGGTTTATTAGTTCAACCTATAATTGGTTATTTAAGTGATCGAACTTGGCACCCCAAATTAGGTAGAAGAAGACCTTATTTTTTAATTGGAGCCATTTTAAGCTCATTGGCTTTATTTTTTGTGCCTTACTCCCCGTACTTATGGGTAGCAGCAGGATTCTTATGGGTTTTAGATGCTTCTATAAACATCAGTATGGAACCTTTTAGGGCTTTAGTTGCCGATAAACTAAATGATGAGCAACGTTCTTACGGATTTGTTGTACAAACACTTATCATTGGTATCGGCACATGGATAGCGAGTAATCTTCCATGGGTTGTTACTAAACTAGGTGTATCTAATGAAGCAGGACCAGGGATCGTTCCACCATCTGTTAAAATAGCTTTTGCCATTGGAGCCTTTGTATTTATAG
>JAYPLD010000055.1:9118-13671 GCA_038129265.1 Crocinitomicaceae bacterium | reverse complement strand
TTTGTTTGTAGTCACAATAATTATAATGGCCTTGAAATGGGGTTTTATCCACCTCTTTATCAACGGGATAAAGATTGCTAATCATTGATGTCAAGAGATCATAACCCAAAAACGCATTTTCTTGAGGACTCATTTTAAATTTATCTTGGTATTCTTCTACAAAATTTATTGATTTCTCATTACTATAATCAATTCTACCTTTTGAAGAAAACTTCAACCTGAAATTGTTCTTATACTTTATATCAATAGAGTTCATGTCGAAAAGCTCTTGAAAACCAAGAATAGAAAATTTAGTACGGAAGAATTTTTCAGAATTAGATAACTCTAATAAGTCATTGAAAATAAACGTCAAAAATGGGATATCAGATGCCGCTACAACAAATAAATTTTCTTTTTTAGCATCTACTACATCTCTTATTGAAGATGTAGATTCTCCTCTATAAAGTCTCAAATATGACAACGTATCAATAGCTGTTATTGAATCATTAATAAAAATGGTGTCTGCGTAATTTTCAGCTACAATCTTAGCATAGGTATTACTTTTCTTATCATCTCCATTTGAGATTAGAATAATATTATAATCTGACTTCACCTGTTTTAAATATGAACCAATTTTAGCTGATTGTGTTACTTTAGAAGGGAAATATTTAAATAAATCAGGATACATGAATAAAGCCTGATTTGGAATGTCAAAAGGAGTAATCATGGGGACTGAGTGGGATCTTGAAAAATTCCTCACTTTTTTAATATTTGTTGAAAATATAGGACCTATTATAAGATTTGATTTTTTAAATATGGAGTCATCTAGTATATGATTAATAGCAGTGGTGTCGTAGTATGTGTCAAAGACATTTAAATCTATTTGATAACCTTTCTTTTTAAGATCATTTAAAGCTATTAACAGTCCATTATAAAAATCAATTGAGTTTATTGTTTTACTATTTAAATTACACACATTTGGATCCAAACCATTTGCCATTAAAGAATCAGCATCTTCAAACATAAATGGCAATAACAAGGAAATGTTTAACTTATCGCTTATAAATACAGAAGTTTCTAAAAGACCAATTGTATCTTGCGATCTTTGAATAGAATCTAAATTACAATCTTTAATTCTGTAAATGATTTTTATAGACATGCCTTTTTGCAATCCCTTTTCTTCAAGATCTGGATTGTTTTTCAAAATAGAGTTTAGTGAAACATCATATAAATTAGCTATCCCATATAAAGTTTCCTTTCGCCTAACCTTATGAATAACAATGGTATCACATGAGTTGAGTAAAGGATGAGGAGGGTGTTTCACTAATGGTTTTACTACATTGGCTGTATCAGCAGGAATATTTGGTATCAGGATAATTTGATCAATACTTAAATTGATGTCTTCCAACTGATTATAGGACTTAATTAAGTCTACCTCTACTCCATATTTTTTTGCAATTGACCATAATGTTTCGCCTGAAACTACAACGTGCTGATTGGAAAGAGAATCAGAACTTAATAAACTAGTATCTGATTTAACCAAAATTGGAATCTTAACATACTCTCCCCTATTTAAACCCTTACTAGCAGAGGTGTTGAATTCAAAAAAAACATTCAAATCAATATTGTATTTTTTAGCAATACCATAGCTGGTTTCCCCTTTCACCACTTGGTGAAGAACAAATTTTGTGGTGTCATAAAATTGAGTAAAACACACGGTATTTGTAAATACAAAAATCAACACAAATAAGAGGTGATATTTATATTTTCTTATTCCCATTCTATAGTAGCAGGAGGTTTGGAACTAATATCATAAGTTACTCTATTAATGCCAGAAACCCGATTAATAATTTGATTTGATATGTCTGCCAAAAAATCATATGGTAAATGGCACCAATCTGCCGTCATACCATCAGTTGAAGTTACCGCTCTTAATGCTACCGCATTTTCATACGTTCGTTCATCACCCATAACTCCTACCGATTGAACAGGAAGTAATATAGCACCTGCTTGCCAAACATCATCATAAAGTCCACTCGTTTTCAATCCATTTATAAATATATGATCTACCTCTTGCAAAATCTGTACCTTTTTTTCAGAAACTTCGCCTAGAATACGAATTCCAAGTCCAGGACCTGGAAATGGATGCCTATTTAAAATTATTTCAGGAAGATTAATGGATTTTCCAACACGTCTTACTTCATCTTTAAATAATGCTTTTAACGGTTCAATGATTTTTAATTTCATATAGTCAGGCAGTCCGCCAACATTATGATGTGATTTTATGGTAGCAGATGGCCCATTGACAGAAACAGATTCAATTATATCAGGGTAAATGGTTCCTTGAGCTAACCACTTGACGTTTGAGATTTTCTGTGCCTCTTCATCAAACACATCGATAAACGTTTTTCCAATGGCTTTTCTTTTATCCTCAGGATCTGTAAGACCATGTAAACTATCATAAAAAAGTTGCTTTGCATCAACCCCTTTCACATTTAAACCCAAAGATTTATATTTATCTAAAACATCTGTAAACTCATTCTTTCTTAAGAGTCCATTATCTACAAAAATACAAGTCAATTGTTCGCCAATCGCTCTATGTAGTAACAAAGCGGCTACACTTGAATCTACTCCACCACTTAGACCTAATACTACATTTTCATTTTTTACCGTTTCTCTGATATCCGATACGGCACTTTCCACAAATGAATTAGGAGTCCAAGTTTGTGATGCATTTGCAATATTCACTACAAAATTTTCAATTAGGTTTTTTCCCTCAGTTGAGTGATACACTTCAGGGTGAAATTGTATACCCCAGGTTTGTTGATTTTTAAATCTGTATGCCGCATTTTTCACATCTTCAGTGCTTCCTATGTTTATAACATTTTCAGGAGTTTTGGTAATCGTATCACCATGAGACATCCAGACTTGACTTTCGGCAGACATCCCTTTTAATAGCGGATCACTTTGCAAAGAAATATGAAGTTTAGCCCTACCATATTCCCTAGTATCAGATTTTTCTACATTTCCACCATGATGGTGAATTAACCACTGTGCTCCATAACAAATTCCTAATAATGGGATTTCGTTTAATATTCCGTCTAAATTGGGCATCGGTGCATTATGCTGTCTTACCGAAGAAGGACTACCCGATAGAATAACGCCCTTAACGCTATCTAATGAAGGTATGTTGTTGTAGGGATGTATTTCACAATAAACATTAAGCTCTCTAATTCTTCTCGCAATTAATTGAGTGTATTGTGAACCAAAATCTAGTATTAGAATTTTATCAATCATATGCAAATCTAATCAACCCTGTCAAATAGTGTAAATATTGTATTTTTTTTTGTCGAAAATAAATGGTTAATTACTTTTATTTAAGGATGAATAAAAAACCAACTTTAATCGTAGTTGCTGGTCCTACTGCAGTAGGCAAGACATCCATGTGTATTGAGCTAGCGAAACATTTTAATTGTTCGATTATATCATGCGACAGCAGACAATTTTATCGGGAGTTAAATATCGGTGTTGCAAAACCAAACGATAATGAACTCAATGAGGTAACACATCATTTTGTCGGGCAAAAATCCATTGAAAACTTGTATTCAGCTGGAGAATTTGAATCGGATGTCATGGCCTTTTTAAAAGGCTACTTCAAGACTAATGATTTAATTATCATGACTGGGGGTTCTGGTATGTATATAGATGCAGTATGTAATGGATTAGATGAAATTCCACGTGATGAAAAAATCAGAAAAGAGTTAAATATTCAATATGAAAATCAAGGGTTAAAGTTCATACAAGAAAAATTAAAACTGTTGGATCCAGCTCATTATCAAAATGTAGACATACAAAATCCACAACGTATCATTAGAGCCATAGAAGTTTGCCTCACAACTAATAAACCCTACTCTTCATTTTTAAATAAAAGCTCAAAAAAAAGACCCTTTAGAATAGTTAAAATATTGTTGCATTTACCCAAAAATAAATTGCATTCCAATATTGAAAAAAGATGTGAATTTATGATAGAAAGTGGATTGATGGAGGAAGCAAAAAGTTTAATTTCCAAAAAACACTATAATGCACTCAATACAGTAGGTTATAAAGAATTATTTGATCATTTTGAAGGCCATATGAATACTGAAGAAGCGATAAATAAAATCATGTCTAACACTAAAAAATATGCAAAAAGACAAATGACTTGGTTTAAAAGAGATAACGATTACTATTGGGTGAACAACGAAGATTTAAATGTAGCTAAGAGCGAAATCATTAGTCATATTCAATCATCTGTGAATTAAAAATCATAATTCTTTTTGCAAAAATAAATTATAAATAATTCCATCAGACAAACCTACTTTTGGAACGATTATTTGATTTGCCCCGGTAGAACTCATTACCATTTTATAGATTTCACCTGATGGAACAATTACATCTGCTCTATCTGGTTTAAGCTTCAGGACGCGAATTCTATCTTCATAGCTAAATGATGAAATATATTTTATTATTTCATTTAAACTTTCGTAGGTCATTGGTTCGCCAAAATTATGTTTACTTAAATTGTAAAGTTTATT